>JAUXCW010000008.1 GCA_030618705.1 Gammaproteobacteria bacterium
GGGGCTACCGATTTTCCAATGCTGGACTATTCTAAAGCGGATCAGCCTCCCTGCGCAGCAATAGAGGGAAATAAGTCAAAACAGCGCTTGACCGCAGCAATAGTCGTAGTAAAGTTGGCGAGCTTTGAATGGGCCTCAGCGCCCAGACGCTAGCCCCGCTGGGGATAGAGCATAGAAAACCGGGATACTCATTATGCCAGCAAAAGCAAAATCCAAGGCCAAAACAAAGGCCAAAACCAAACAAAAAGCGGCGAGCACGACGGCGAAAGCCGGCGCTAAAGCCAAGACGAAAGCCGCGCCAAAAGCCAAAGCAAAGGTAGCGTCCAAAGCCACCACCAAGGGCAAAGTGAAAGCAGCAGCCAAAGCCGTGCCAAAAGCCAAGACTGCGCCCAAGGCCAAAGCAGCGCCCAAAGCCAAGACAGCACCCAAGGCCAAAGCAGCCCCCAAAACCAAAGCCAGGGCAAGCGGTAAATCGGCAAAAAAATCGTCTACCAATTTCACCGACTTCGAGCCCTACCAGGCCAAGCGCAACGAAGACTATATGAATGAGACCCAGCGGGCGCATTTCAGCGATATCCTGCTGGCCTGGAAAGCAGAACTCATGGTGGAGGTCGATCGCACGGTCAGCCACATGAAGGACGAGGCGGCCAATTTCCCCGACCCCGCGGATCGCGCCACCCAGGAGGAGGAGTTCAGCCTGGAGTTGCGAACCCGTGATCGCGAGCGCAAGTTGATCAAGAAAATCGAGAGCACACTCGAGCTCATCGATCAGGATGACTACGGCTACTGTTATTCCTGCGGCGTCGAAATCGGCGTCAAACGCCTGGAGGCCCGCCCCACGGCCAGCCTCTGTATCGATTGCAAAACCCTCGACGAAATCCGCGAGAAGCAACAACACGGCTAATCGAGGGGCATCCCGGGGGCGCGTGCACACCGCACCATGACTGACTACATCGGTCGTTTTGCGCCTTCCCCTACCGGGCCCCTCCACTTCGGCTCACTCATTGCGGCCGTAGCCAGCTTTCTCGATGCCAGGGCCCATGGCGGCTACTGGCTGTTGCGCATCGAGGATCTCGATCCGCCACGGGAGATTGCCGGCTCGGCAGAACAGATTATAAGCAGCCTGCAAGCCCATGGCCTGCTCTGGGACGGCACGGTCTGGCGGCAGAGTGAACGCAGCGCCGCCTACCAGAACGCCCTGGCGAAATTACAGCGAACGGGATTGAGCTACCGCTGTGATTGCTCCCGGGCCAAACTCGCCGGCAACGACGGGATCTACCCCGGCTTTTGCCGCAGCCGTGACCTGCAAGTACTCGATAACTGCGCGACCAGGGTCGTGGTCGATACCGATGCCCTTGGCTTCGAGGACGTGATTCAAGGCCCGCAGTCCCAATCGCTGGCCGGGGAAGTGGGCGATTTTATCGTGCGCCGCAGGGATGGCTTGTTCGCCTATCAACTCGCAGTGGTGGTCGACGACGCCGGGCAGGGAGTCAACCACGTGATCCGCGGAGCCGACCTGCTCGGCTCCACCCCCCGCCAGATCTACTTGCAACACTGTCTCGGGCTGCCGACACCGGTCTATGGGCACATCCCACTGGCGACCAACAAGCTGGGCCAGAAACTGAGCAAACAGAATCTGGCCCAGGGCCTCGACAATGACGCGGCGCTTGGCAACCTGCTGGCAGCAATGCAATTCCTCGGCCAGGAGCTGCCGGTGCAATCGTTCACCAGCCCCGCACAATTGCTGGAGTGGGCTACCGGCCGCTGGCGGCGGCAGCTGATTCCGCGCCAGGGAGCCCTGAGCTGTAATCAATCGTGAACCAGCATGGCCCCGGCATGCTGGTATGCTATAAATACGCAATACGCCAGAACACCTCACGGGCACTGTAATTGGGAACACGCTGGATCGCCTATGCCTGCTCAACGCTCACTGCTGTTGATGATCTTCATTTTGTTTTTTTTCGAGCCCGGGATGGCCAATTGGTTATCCTATGATGCCGCCCACTGGTACCGCCCCTTCCTGACCTGGCTGGCCGTGGGCGCCGCGGTTTATTTGGCCCAGCGCGGGAGCGGCAAGAATGAGCTTTGAAACCTGGCAGATTCTCTTGCTGGGCCTGGCCTACCTGCTCACCCTGTTCGGCATCGCCTACAGCACAGACCGGGGCTGGATACCCGCCCGACTGGTTCGACACCCCGCGGTCTACGTCATGTCGCTGGGGGTGTTCGCCAGCGCCCTGGCCTTCTACGGCATGGTCAGCGTGGCCCACGATTATGGCTTCGATTTCCTCAACTACTATTTAGGCATCGGCGTTTTCTTCCTGTTTGGCCCGCTGTTCCTGTCGCCGCTGCAACGCATTTGCCAGAACAACCAGCTGGCGTCCCTGGCGGATCTGTTGACCTTTCGCTATCGCTCGCAATGGGCGGGCGTGCTGGTAACCCTGTTCCTGACGCTCAGCATGTTGCCGCTGCTGGCACTACAAATAAAAGCGGTCACTGATACCGCTCAAATCCTCACCACTTCCGGCCCTGGCGCCAACCCGCCCGTTGGCCTGGCTTTTATTTTTTGCGCGATCATCACCGTTTTTACTATGCTCTACGGTGCCAAGCAGACTTCATTCCGCGAACGGCATAACGGCATGGTACTGGCCATCGCCTTCGAGACCCTGATCAAGACCCTGGTCTTCCTGGCTATAGGTCTCGCTTCGATCTTCGGTTTGTTCGGCGGATTCGAGGGGCTCGAGAACTGGCTGGCAGAAAACCCCCAGCCCGTATTTGAAGCGCACGCAGAGAATTCGACCAGTATGGGCCGCACTTTGATGCTGGTTTCCTTTGCCGCGGCGGTGGGAATGCCCCATATGTTCCATATGACTTTTTCCGAACAGCCGACCCGCCGGGCCCGGCGCGCATCGACATGGGGCCTGCCGTTATTACTGCTGCTACTGAGCCTGCCCGTGCTGCCCATCCTGTGGGGAGCCCTGTCACAGGGTCTGGATTTGCCGCCGGAGTACTATACCCTGGGCATCGGCCTCGCCCTGGAGTCGCGAACCCTCAGCGCGCTGGCCTATATCGGCGGCCTGTCCGCGGCCAGCGGTATCATAATCGTCTCGACCCTGGCACTGGCGTCCATGTGCCTGAACCACTTGATCCTGCCCTTCTACCAACCGGATATCAACAAGGATATCTATCGCTGGCTGCTGTGGATCCGGCGTGCCCTGATCGGCACTATCATCCTCTGCGGCTATCTGTTTTACCGGGCATTCGCCGAGCAGGGCAATCTCTCGGTATTGGGCCTGGCCGCCTTCTCCGCGGTACTGCAATTTCTCCCCGGGGTACTCGCCCTGCTGTTTGCCCCCGATATAAATCGCAAGGGCTTCATCGCCGGCCTGGTGGGCGGGCTGGGGATCTGGATGGTGACGCTTTTCCTGCCGGCCCTGGGACAAACCGGCGCCCTCATCCCCGGCCTGCTGCCGGGTGATGCCGATCTTGAGCAAAACTGGCCTTCTATTGTGCTCCTGTGTTTAGGCATCAACCTGTTTCTGATGATCGTGGTATCGGCAGTGTCCACCGCCAGCGAGGACGAGAAGGCCGCGGCTGAACTGTGCTCGGCAGACAAGCTGGAACGATCAAAACGGCAAACCCTCGCCTTTGACTCGGCCCTGGCCATTCGCGTGGCGCTGGCCGGCGCCCTGGGCAATGCAGTGGCGCAACGGGAGGTCGACAGGGCATTGCAGGATCTGCAGCTGGAGCCAGACGAATCCAGGCCATACGCCCTGCGCAGGCTGCGCGACCAGATCGAGGTCAACCTCTCAGGCCTGTTCGGCGCGACAGTCGCCCACGATACGGTAAAGCGCTTGCTGCCCTATAACGCCGGTGGAGATCCGCTGGCCACCGAGGATATTCATTTACTGGAGTCCCGCCTGGCGGGACGGGCGACGGAACTCACCGGCCTGGCCGAGGGTCTCGACAGCCTGCGCCGATTTTACCGCCAGACCCTGCTGGACCTGCCCATGGGTGCCTGCATCCTCGGCCGCGACCACGAGATTTTATTGTGGAACGGCGCCATGGAGCTGCTCAGCGGCATCCCTTCAAGCTATATTACCGGCGCCCTCGCGGACAATATTCCGGCCCCCTGGGCCAGCCTGTTGCTGGATTTCGCCCGCAACCGGGACAGCCACCAGCAAAAACTGGACCTGACTCTCGAAGGCAGTTCGCGCTGGTTGACCTTGCATAAGACCCACTCCCCCGCCGGGGACACCATCATCCTGGTCGAAGATATTACCGAGACCCACATGCTGGAGGACGAGTTGATTCACAGTGAGCGGCTCGCCTCGGTGGGGCGTCTCGCGGCGGGGGTTGCCCACGAAATCGGCAACCCGGTAACCGGCATCGCCAGCCTCGCGCAAAACCTGAGAGAGGAGAGCGACGATGCCGATGTCCGGGAACTGGCCGACGATATCGTCACCCAGACCGAGCGCATCAGCGCCATCGTCCAGACTCTGGTCAATTTTTCCCACGGCGGCAAGCACCGGGAAGCCGTCACCGAGGAGAGCGTCAGTTTATTCGAATGTGCCAACGAGGCGATCAAACTGCTGCGCCTCGACAAGGACGCGACGACGATTATCTACGTCAACAATTGTGATGGCCTGCATCTTGCCCTGGGCAATCAGCAGCGGCTGACCCAGGTCTTCGTCAACCTGCTCAGCAATGCGCGCGATGCCTGCCAAAATGGCCAGACCGTTATCGTCAGCAGCCAGGTCATCGACAGGTACACGGTGGCCGCCACGGTCAGCGATCCGGGTTACGGGATAGCCCAGGCAGAACTGGAGCATATTTTCGAGCCGTTTTTCACCACCAAGGAACCAGGCAAGGGCACGGGCCTCGGTCTCGCACTGGTCTACAGTATCGTCGAGGATCACGGCGGCACCATCCAGGTAGACAGCACCCAGGGAGTCGGCACTGACTTTACCCTGAAGCTGCCCCGCAGCCACGCAACGGGCACCGGGGATTGGACGATTTAGCCTGGCCACCATGGTATTCGAGAGTGGCAAACCACCTCGATTAGGGTTATGGTTTAGATCGTGGGCCAGCGGGCGCATCAAGTGACAAACACAACGGTAGGAGCAATATGCCGGACATCCTGATCGTCGATGATGAAGAAATCATTCGCAAATCACTACGCAGGCTGCTGGAAAGACATGACTATGATGTTAGCGACGCCGCCACGGTCGCCGCTGCGCTAGCCCAACTCGAAGCCAGAACCTTCGACCTCATCATCAGCGACCTGCGCCTGCCGGGGGAACCCGGCACCGACCTTATCAAACCGGCGGGCGATACGCCGGTACTCATCATGACCAGCTATGCCAGCCTGCGCTCCGCGGTCGATTCCATGAAAATGGGTGCCGTCGACTATATCGCCAAACCCTTCGATCACGGCGATATGTTATCCGCGGTGGCGGATATCATCGCCTGCGCCAGTAACCAGCGCCAGCTCGGTGCCACGGTAAGCTCTTCAGCGCTGCCTGGCTTCATCGGCACTTGCCCGGAGATGCAGAGGCTCTACAGCCAGATTCTCAAGTTCGCACCGACCGACACTTCCATTCTGGTATATGGCGAAACCGGTACGGGGAAAGAGCTGGTCGCCCAGGCCATGCACGCCTCCAGCCAGCGGGCCAACAAACCGCTGATTTCCGTCAACTGCGCCGCCATCCCGGAAACCCTGATCGAGTCCGAGCTCTTCGGTTACGAGAAAGGCGCATTCACCGGCGCCGCGACTAACCGCATGGGGCTCATCGAGGCGGCTAACGGCGGCACGCTGTTCCTCGACGAAATCGGCGAATTACCGATTGAAGCGCAGGCACGATTGCTGCGCTTTTTACAGGAGGGCGAAATCCGGGCGATCGGCTCAGTACAGACCCGTAAAGTCGATGTGCGGCTTATCGCCGCCACCCACAGAGACCTCAAACGCCTCGCCGGTGAAGGCCGCTTCCGGGAGGATCTCTACTACCGTATCAACGTCATGCAAATGGATCTGCCGCCGCTGCGCGATCGTGGGAAAGACATCCTGGAAATAGCCGAGTCCTGCCTGAAGCGCTGCTGCGAACAGCATCAGGGTAGAAAAACCATGTATTTTTCGCCAAAGGCCGTCCAGGCGATCACCACCTACCGCTGGCCCGGCAATGTCCGGGAGCTGCAAAACGCCGTGGAGCGTGCGGTGATTCTCTCCGACGAGGACGAAATCGACTACGAGTTACTCAATATAGACATCGAGCTGGTGCGCGTGGCCAGGCATTCCAATTCCCAGGCGGCGGAGCCCTTGCGCGGTGTCAGCCTGGCCGAGGAGACCGCCGAAAACCTCTCCCTGGAGGACTACTTCCAACGCTTTGTGCTGGAACACCAGGAGAGCATGAGCGAAACCGAACTCGCCCGTAAACTGGGGGTCAGTCGCAAATGCTTGTGGGAGCGCCGCCAGAGACTGGGGATCCCCCGCAAAAAAAGCACCAAGGGCGGCCAGCGAGCCGGCAATGGGTAATCACGCTGTGGCAGCCGGTATTTCCCATCGACGCCTGTCAAATAGACAAATGACAGACCACTGGTTAAAGGGCCCGAAACAGGCAAAAACAGTGTTACTTTACGGTAATCCGGGTAACAAACCCCGGGATAAAAGGTAACAATGCAGGCAGGCCAGCAAGTGTTTAAATTCAACAGCATTCGTAAGTTATTGTTTTAATTTATTATTTCAAAATTGGCATGAAATCTGCCTTGTTAGACATAACAATAATAACAATAAATAAAAATAAGACGACGCATAATAATAACAAAAGTAAGACGAGACCTGGATGGGGAGAGAAATCGCTCCCCGTCTTTACTTATTCCCCCAGATTATTCCCGTGATTTCAATGGGGTCAGACTCGATTGAATTCCTGTGCTAGAATTCGCCAGCATCCCGCACTACACCTCAAAGACGACAGACTAGCCAGCCCCGTGACCCGCCAATGAGCCAGCAGCAAGCTGCGATCGCAGTCGAGCAGATAAGCCCCAATGCACTCAAGGTCATCCAGCGCCTGGAGGACGAGGGTTATTCCGCCTATCTGGTCGGTGGTGGCGTAAGAGACCTGTTACTTGGCGGCAAACCCAAGGATTTCGACGTCTCCACCGACGCCACGCCGGAGCAAGTTCGGCAGCTATTCCGCAACTCCCGCATCATCGGCCGGCGTTTTCGTATCGTCCATGTACTGTACGGCCGGGAGGTCATCGAGGTAACGACCTTCCGCGGCCACCATCCGCAGGGGGGCGATGGCGACTCGAACAAGCACTCGGCGGTATCCGATTCGGGCCGCCTGCTGCGGGACAATGTCTACGGCTCCATTGAAGAGGATGCGTTGCGCCGGGATTTCACCGTCAATGCCCTGTATTACCAGCCCTCCAGCGACACCATTCTTGATTTTTGCGGCGGCCTGGAAGACCTCGAGAAAAGACGGCTGACACTGATTGGCGAGCCCGCCACCCGCTACCGCGAGGATCCGGTGCGCATGTTGCGAGCGGTACGCTTTTGCGCAAAGCTCAATTTTGAAATGAGCCCCGGGGTGGTCGCGCCACTGGATGAACTCGCCCCCCTACTGCACGATATTCCGCCGGCACGCCTGTTCGATGAGGTCCTGAAACTCTTCATGTCCGGCGCCGCGCTGGCAACCTACCGGGAATTACTGCGCTACAAGCTTCTCGGTTTCCTGTTTCCCGCCAGCAATCGCATCCTGGCCCAGGGCGATGAGGTCAGTGAGCACTTCATTGCGGCGATGCTACGCAACACCGACCTGCGCATACAGCAGGGCAAGCCCGTCACCCCGGCCTTTCTCTACGGCGCCCTGCTCTGGCCGTCGGTGCGACAACAAGCCGAAGCCCTGGTCAAACAGGGTGAGTCACCGGTGCAGGCAAGACAGCAGGCGGGCATAGCCAGCATCGAACACCAGATACAACACACGTCTATTCCCCGCCGCTTCAGCACGCCCATGCGCGAAATCTGGGACCTGCAGCATCGTCTGGAAAACCCTCGCGGCCCCGAGCATTTACTGACCTTGACCCGGTTTCGTGCAGCCTACGACTTCCTCGTATTGCGGGAGGAGGCCGGCGAGGAAACCGGCGGCCTGGGGGATTGGTGGACGCGCTACCAGGAGGCCGACGAACAGGCGCGACAGGAACTCACTGGCGAACTGCGCCCCTCGCGACCACCCCGCAAACGGACGCGCCGCAACCGCCGTGGAACACGCCGCAAGTTTTCCGACCAGGTGCCATGACCGTCGCCTATATCGGCCTTGGCAGCAATCTTGGACGACCCAGGCAGCAGATCAGCGCTGCGCTGGACGCTCTGGCACAACTGCCCGACACTCGTCTGGATCGATACTCGGACTTCTACCGCAGTGCAGCCATCGGCCCGACCGGCCAGCCCGACTATCTAAACGCCGTCGCCAGGCTGCACACGGCTCTGGAACCGGCTCAACTACTGGCCCGATTGCACAGCATCGAAAATGCACAGGGCCGGGAGCGCTCGGTTCGCTGGGGGCCACGCACCCTGGATCTCGATATCCTGCTCTACGGCGAGCTGATACTGGACTCGGCAGACTTGCAAATTCCCCACCCACGACTCGCTGAGCGCAATTTCGTGCTCTACCCACTGTACGATATTTCACCCGGCTTGCGCCTTCCCAACGGCACCCCGCTCGGGGCATTATTAGCCAGCATCGATGGGGCCGGCCTGGCGCGGCTCGAACCGACACACGACGACACAAGCGACCGGGCACAACGTGAAGCTGAAGCTACCCGATAGCGGCTCACTGCCCCAAGCCGGTGACCCACCGCGCACTATCGCCGTCGAAGGCCCCATCGGCGTCGGCAAGACCACCCTGGCAAGAAAACTGGGCTTCACTTTCAACTACCAGATGCTGCTGGAAAAAGCCGGGGAAAACCCTTTTTTAAAGCGCTTTTACAGTAACCGCCGGGAGGCGGCACTGGCCACGCAGCTGTTCTTTCTGTTCCAGCGAGCCCAGCAGATACAGGACATGCGGCAGGGGGATATTTTCGAGCCTGTCCGGGTCGCGGATTTCCTCATCGAGAAAGACCGCTTGTTCGCCCGCATCAACCTCGACGATGACGAATTCGCACTCTATGAAAAAGTCTACCGGCAGCTCACCATCGAACTCACCCCGCCGGACCTGGTCATCTACCTGCAGGCGCCGCCGGATGTCTTACAGGCACGCATTCAGCAGCGCGGCATCGAGGCCGAACGAGGAATAGACCGGGCGTATCTCGAAGAGCTCAACGATGCCTATAGCCAGTTCTTCCTGTATTACGACGACGCCCCTCTGTTAATCGTCAATGCCGCAGAAATTGATCTTGCCGGGAATGACCGACACTACTTAAATCTGGTGGAATATTTGCTTACAATCAAGAACGGCAGGCACTACTTCAACCCCACCATCTTTCAATAGACACAAAGCCTTTCCGGAGGGCACCGCTATGACCCAGGTAACCGCACAATCCCTGCGTCAGCTCAAACAGGCCGACATCAAGTTTTCCTGCGTCACCGCCTACGACGCCAGCTTTGCAAGGTGTATCGCAGCCGCGGGTGTCGAAACCATGCTGGTGGGCGATTCTCTCGGCATGGTACTGCAGGGCCACCGGGACACCCTGCCGGTAACTATCGAACATATGGCCTACCACGTGCAGTGTGTCAGCCGGGCCAACACGAGCTCACTGGTCATGGGTGATATGCCGTTCATGAGCTATGCCACCACCGAGCAAGCCCTGCAAAACGCCGCCTGCCTGATGCGGGCCGGTGCCCAAATGGTCAAGCTGGAAGGTGGCGCCTGGCTCAGCGAGAGCATCTACAAGCTCACCGAGCGCGGTATTCCCGTCTGCGCCCACCTCGGACTCACCCCCCAGTCCGTCAATACCCTTGGCGGCTTTAAGGTTCAGGGGCGCAACGAAGCCGACGCCCGCCGCATCGTCGACGATGCCCACGAGGTCGAAGCTGCAGGCGCCGGCCTGCTGGTGCTCGAGTGTATTCCCAGCGCCCTCGGCGGCCAGATCAGTAAACAGCTGGCCATCCCGGTGATCGGCATCGGCGCCGGGCCGGATACCGATGCCCAGGTCCTGGTCCTGCACGACCTGCTGGGACTCAACCCGCACCCGCCGCGCTTCGTGAAAAATTTTATGGCCGGACAAGGCAGCATCGAAGACGCCATCACGGCCTTTTCCGAAGCGGTCAAAAACGGCCAGTTCCCGACCCCGGAGCACGGTTTCAAGGCCTAGACCGGAAAATTCGCCCCCGCGCTCTCAAATAAGCCTCCCGCGCCACAACCAAGCCCTTAGAAAATCTGGTGAAATTGCTCAAAAACGCGTTTTTGAGTTAATTTGTAACAATTGGGACCCGGATTCGATTCTATCAGTAACACTTTTTTTTATTTTTTTGTTACTGCAGAATTGATCCCGGCAGCCAAGTATTGCATACTTGCCGGCCACCCAAAGAGGGTGCAGATGTTCTGGTATTTGCAAGCGCGGAAACCGCAAAAGAAAGGCATAGCTCATCCCGCGGGATGAACCAAACCGAGGCATCGTATGCCATGCAAACACTGACTACAGTAGACGCCCTGCGTCGCACCCTGAAAAAGGCGCGCAAAGCCGGTAAAACCATTGGCTTCGTGCCCACTATGGGCAACCTGCATGAGGGGCATTTACAACTGCTCCGTCGCGCCAGGCAACTCACCGACTATGTAGTCGTAAGCATTTTCGTGAATCCCCTGCAGTTCGGCGCCGGTGAAGACCTCGATGCCTATCCCCGCACCATGACCGCGGACAAGGAAAAGCTATTCGCCGAGGGCGCCAACGTCCTGTTTGCCCCCGGCGCGGAAGATATGTACCCGGAGAGCATGGGCCCACAAACCCTGATCCAGGTCCCCCGCATAACAGAGACACTCTGCGGCGCCGCCCGCCCCGGCCACTTTATCGGTGTGGCCACCGTGGTAAACAAGCTGCACAATATGGTGCAACCCGATGTCGCCGTCTTCGGCGAGAAGGATTTCCAGCAACTCATGGTGATCCGCAAAATGACCTCGGACCTGTGTATGCCTGTCGATATCGTCGGCGTTGCCACGGTTCGCGAAATCGACGGTCTCGCCATGAGTTCGCGCAATAATTACCTGTCCGCGGAAGAGCGCTCGGTGGCTCCTCGCCTGCACCGTATCCTCCAGGACTACCGCGATGCCATCGCCAACGGCTTCGATAACTACCAGCACCTTGAGAAACACGCCATGGAGGATCTGGTCCTCGAGGGCTTTGAGCCGGACTATGTAAGCATCCGCGACGCCGAAACCCTGGAGAAGATCACGCCGGATACCGAGGCAATAGTGATCCTGGCCGCTGCTCGCCTCGGCAAAACTCGCCTGATAGACAACGTCACCCACACCCTGAACCCCTCCGCAGACTGGGGTATGTTGGCTAGCAACTAGCGCCCGTCCGGAAACAACTGTTTCTGGAGAGGGCGCGTATCCCGGCGCAGGCCGGGATCCATGCTTATTCGCTCCACCCACTCCTTCCCGGCCACTCGTCGAACGCCAGGACCTCTGCTCGACTTTTCGCCCTTCCGACCAATGGCGTATATAAGCCGCGTCCGTTTTAATTTATCCTTAGCATCCCAGTAACGTCGCAGGGTAGGCCACTATGCACGATATCCAGAATCATCCCGTACCGGAAAACTTCAAGCAACGCGCACTTGTCGACGAGGAGAAGTACCAGGCCATGTACCAGGCCTCGGTCACAGATCCCGATGCCTTCTGGGCAGAGCAGGCCGAAATCTTTCTACAGTGGGAGCAACGCTGGGATAAGGTCAGCGACTGCGACCTGAGCGAGGGGCGTGCCGCCTGGTTTGTCGGCGGAAAGTTGAATGCCAGCATAAACTGTATCGACCGCCACCTGGAAGGCCGCGGCGACCAGACCGCCATAATCTGGGAGGGCGATGATCCGGCGGACTCAAAGGAAATCACTTACCGGCAACTCCATACGGCGGTGTGCAAACTGGCCAACGGGCTGAAAAGCCGCGGCGTGAAAAAAGGCGACCGGGTTTGCATCTATATGCCGATGATTCCCGAAGCCGCTTACGCCATGTTGGCCTGTGCGCGAATCGGCGCCGTCCACTCCGTGGTCTTCGGCGGATTTTCTCCCGAGGCCTTGAAAGATCGCATCCTCGATTCGGACTGCCAGACGGTGATTACCGCCGACGAGGGCGTGCGCGGCGGCAGGGCAATTCCGCTCAAATCCAATACGGACCAGGCACTGGCCGCCTGCCCCAATGTCCACACCTGCCTGGTAGTACAGCGCACCGGTGGCAATATCGACTGGCAGGAGGGTCGTGATGTCTGGTACCACGAATTAACCGAGCCGATGAGCGCCGATTGCGCCGCGGAGCCCATGGACGCTGAAGACCCCCTGTTTATCCTTTACACCTCCGGCTCCACCGGCAAGCCCAAGGGCGTACTCCACACCACCGGCGGCTACCTGCTCAGCGCCGCCATGACCCACAAATACGTTTTCGACTACCATGACGGCGATATTTACTGGTGCACCGCCGATGTCGGCTGGGTCACCGGCCACACCTATATCGTATACGGCCCCCTCGCCAATGGCGCCGTCACCTTGATGTTCGAGGGCGTACCGACCTACCCCGATGCCTCCCGCTGCTGGCAGGTGGTCGACAAACACAAGGTCGAGATTTTCTATACCGCGCCCACGGCACTGCGCGCCCTGATGGCCCAGGGCAACGATTTCGTCGAGTCGACCTCCAGGAGCAGCCTGCGCCTGCTGGGTACCGTGGGAGAACCGATCAACCCGGAGGCCTGGGAGTGGTATTACCAGGTCGTGGGCGAGAGCCGTTGCCCCATCGTCGACACCTGGTGGCAAACCGAAACCGGCTGCATCATGATCAGCCCCCTGCCCGGCGCCACCGAACTCAAACCCGGCTCCGCCACCCGCCCCTTCTTCGGCGTGCAGCCCGTGCTACTCGACCCGGAAGGCGTGGAGCTGGAGGGCGTCGCCGAGGGCAACCTGGCGATAAAAGCCTCCTGGCCGGCGCAAATCAGGACTGTCTACGGCGATCACCAGCGCCTCATCGATACCTATTTCAGCACCTATCCCGGCTACTACTTTACCGGCGACGGTGCGCGCAGGGATGAGGACGGCTACTACTGGATTACCGGTCGCGTCGACGACGTGCTCAATGTATCCGGCCACCGCATGGGCACCGCGGAAGTGGAATCCGTGCTGGTACTGCACGACGCCATCGCCGAGGCCGCCGTGGTCGGCTACCCCCACGATATTAAAGGCCAGGGTATCTATGCCTATGTCACACCCATGGTGGGCGTCGAACCCTCCGATGAGTTAATAGCGGAGCTGTTGGCGCTGGCGACCAGGGAAATCGGCGCTATCGCCAAACCCGACCTGATTCAGTGGGCACCTGGCCTGCCCAAGACCCGCTCGGGTAAAATCATGCGACGAATACTGCGCAAGGTGGCGGCGAATGAACTGGAGAACCTCGGCGACACCAGCACCCTGGCCGACCCCTCGGTGGTGGAGCAGCTGATTGAAAACAGGCTGAATCGTTAAAAACGTCGTAGTCTCCGGATCTGCACCAGCCGGGAAAAGTCACCACCAGGTGAAATTTCCCGGCTGCTTATGCAAGCCCATGCTCAAAGCATATAGTCAAAATCAGGATTGGAATAAAATTCCTCTGTACCTTCCTGCAAAACGGCGGACATGCCTTCGCTCATCGCTTCTTCTGAAGATGAGAACCAATCTGTCCAGGTTGTTAATTGATTACCTTTTCCCTGAATGGACAGCTCCCAGAGCCCTTCTTCTACCGGGTTAACGACAATCGTTATGGTTTTACCGTTATCCGTAACATCTTTAAAAATCGCTTCTTTATTGGTGCATCCTCGATCGTCCATGATCGTCTCCTATACTCATTTTTTGGATTGCCTGACAATTCAGGCTTGCGCAACTTACTCAAGATGCACCTTCCGGCCCATCCGCAGCAGTATTGCTTGGGAGCTTAACGCTCGCTAAAGTCGCCTGCAAGTACCTGGTAGTCATTCGGCTTCGGTAGTAGTTGGTGTCCGGCTACCGTTGTAGGCTACCCCCACGATATCCAAGACCAGTGCATCATGCCTATGCCCATCCATGGTGGAACAGCTGATTGAGAACAGCTTGAATCGTTAAGTGACAACCGGCTTCAGGCGTCATTCGCCATTGCAGGCTTATTAGTGGAGAATACGTCTGGTGTAACAAGCGGTAATTTTCATCAATCAAAGAGCTGCCCCTGGATCAAGACTCAAGGATAGGCATATGGATATGAACGCGAAGTTTAGTGCAGATGCAGGCGCCTGTTTGCGGCGTGGCTGGGAGCTTTACAAGAAACAGTGGACGATACTTTCAGCGGCAACCTTTTTAATGGGCATTCTAATGGCGCTGGTCGGCTTTATTCCCTTTGGCGGCCTTTTGGTCGCAGGGCCATTGCTCGGCGGCATCTATATTCTAATCATCAAAATCGACAAGGGCGAAGACTTCACCTTTGCCAACTACTTCGACGGCTTCCAGAGTTTTGTGCCATTGCTGGCTGCAACGACTTTGACGGGACTATTTATCTTTTTCGGCTATATGTTGCTAATCATTCCCGGCATTTACCTGACCCTGGCTTACGCATTTACAACGTTAAATATTGTCGATGGTGGTATGGAATTTTGGCCGGCGATGGAGAAGAGCCGAAAAGACGTCACCGCGCATTTCTGGGATTACCTGATGCTGGCCCTCATCATGCTGGCCATCACGGTTGTTTCTGCAATCCCCACTTTTGGCTTTGGGGTAATATTTACCCTGCCGGTATGTCTCGCCGCCCAGTATTATTTTTATAAGGATATGCGTGAGTTTTATGCCGGAGATAAATCTATACTCGAGAGCACTGCTCCCAATACAGAATGAGAGAAATCTCGATTTAACTACAAATTGCAGCCCATCCCGGGTGTGATCGGCCTTCCAACTTCGAGAGCAAACACCATAAAAAAACCCGCGCCAGGCGCGGGTTTTTATTCAACAAGAACTAACAGGCAAACTATGCCTCGTCAGTTTCCGCCTCCGCGGCAGCCTCGGCTTCCGCCTCGGTGATCTCCTTCATCGACAGCTTGATCCGGCCGCGACCGTCGACATCCAGCACCTTGACCTGTACTTCCTGGCCTTCGGTGAGGTAGTCAGTGACCTTGTCGATACGCTCCTGGGCGATCTGGGAAATATGCACCAGGCCGTCCTTACCGGGTAGGATGTTGACGAAAGCGCCGAAATCTACAATGCGCGCCACGGTGCCGGTGTAAATCGCACCGACTTCCGCCTCGGCAGTAATCGACTCGACTTCACCCTTGGCAATTTCCAGTGACTCCGAGTTGGGCGCATAGACACGCACCGTGCCGTCATCATCGATATCGATCTGGGCTCCGCTCTTCTCCGTAATACCACGGATAACAGCGCCTCCCGGGCCAATGATGTCGCGAATCTTGTCCTTGTCGATCTTGATGCTCACCATACGCGGCGCCGTTTCCGACACTTCATTGCGTGACTCGGCGATAACACGATTCATTTCACCGAGGATATGCAAGCGCGCTTGCTGCGCCTGCTCAAGGGCCCGCTCCATGATCTGCTCGTTGATGCCCTCGATCTTGATATCCATTTGCAGGGCAGTCACGCCTTCCGCGGTTCCGGCGACTTTAAAGTCCATATCGCCGAGATGATCTTCATCACCCAGGATATCGGTCAATACTGAGAAGCGGTCGCCCTCTTTAACCAGGCCCATGGCGATACCGGCTACCGGCGCCTTCAAGGGCACACCGGCATCCATCATCGCCAGGCTGGCGCCACAGACGCTGGCCATGGAGCTGGAGCCGTTGGACTCGGTAATTTCCGACACGATGCGGATGGTGTAGGGGAAATCTTCATTGCTCGGCAGTACCGCGGCAACCCCGCGACGCGCCAAACGGCCATGACCGACTTCCCGCCGGCTGGTAAAGCCGACACGACCTGCCTCACCCACGGAATAGGGAGGGAAGTTGTAGTGCAACATGAAGTGGTCCCGACGCTCGCCTTCCAGTGCATCGATAAACTGTGCATCGCGGGAGCTACCCAGTGTTGCCACCACAATCGCCTGGGTTTCACCACGGGTGAAAAGGGCGGAACCGTGGGTGCGGGGTAATACCCCGGCCTCTACGGTAATCGGCCGCACGGTCTGATTGTCACGGCCGTCGATACGAGCCTCACCGCCGAGGATGCGACGACGTACAATGTCGCTCTCCAGGCTCTTGAAAAGATCCTTGACCAGGTCTATAGAAACATCACCACCCTCTGGCGCCAGCGCAGTAACCGCGCCTTTCTTCACCACTGACAGTGCGTCGTAGCGCTGCATCTTATCGGTAATACGGTAGGCTTCACCCACAGCTTCACCAAAGCCGCTGTCCAGCGCGGCGATCAGTGCGCTGTTGTCGGCGGGGGCGTCCAGTTCCCAGGCGGGCTTGCCCACTTCTGCGGCCAGTTCCTTGATGGCCTGGATAACCACCTGCATTTCCTGCTGCGCAAACAATACCGCGCCCAGCATCTGGTCTTCGGTCAGCTCCTTCGCCTCGGACTCGACCATGAGTACGGCGTTTTCGGTTCCCGCCACCACCATGTCGAGGTGTGACTCCGCCAACTCGGGGTAGGTCGGGTTCAGCAGGTAGCCGCCATCGGCGGTAAAACCGACCCGCGCACCGCCGATCGGCCCGCTGAAGGGAATGCCGGAAATTGCCAGCGCGGCCGAGGTGCCGATCATGGCAATGATATCGGGATCGATATCCGACTGTGCGGACAGCACCGTGATGATTACCTGCACTTCATTCTTGAACCCCTTCGGGAACAGCGGACGAATGGGGCGATCGATCAGGCGCGAGGTCAGGGTTTCTTTCTCGCTGGGACGGGCCTCACGCTTGAAAAAGCCACCGGGGATACGGCCGGCCGCATAGGTCTTTTCGATGTAGTGTACGGCCAGGGGAAAGAAATCCTTCCCGGGTCTAGCGGATTTTTCTCCGACCACAGTCGCCAGTACCACGGTGTCGTCCATGCTTGCTACGACTGCCCCGCTCGCCTGCCGCGCTACTCGCCCCGTTTCCAGGGTTACAGTGTGCTTACCGTATTTAAATTTCTTTATGACGGGATTCACAAATAATGCCTCCAATAAAATGGTTCGGTGCGCCCGGGCCCCATTGCACGGACGCGACTGCTCTAGCGACGCAGGCCAAGGCGCTTGATCAGCTCGGCGTAGCGACTTGCATTCTTGCGCTTGAGATAATCGAGTAATTTACGGCGCTGGTTGACCATGCGAATCAGGCCCCGACGGGAGTGATGATCCTTGGCGTGGCCCTTGAAGTGCCCCTGCAGCTTGTTGATATTCGCGCTCAACAGCGCAACCTGGACTTCCGGTGAGCCGGTATCGCCCTCTGCCTGCTGGTAATCTTTAACGATGTCTGACTTTTCCTGTGCTGATAGTGCCATTGTTACCTCCAATGAATATGCGTCAATAATATCAATCCGCTCATCCGCGCATACTTACAGATGGGCTGTTTTCATCGAGCCTGGGGAAGCCATCAGGCGACGGGGCGCTAGCCTGCCGTCATCGATGATTTCCCCGACCCCCAGAAATTCTCCGTTGTCCTCCACTATGCGGACGAAACCGGCGGTGGGCATATTTGGTGCCAGTACCGGCTGCCCCTGCCGGATATAGTAGCCGCTATCCTGGGGCAGCACGACGGTGGGCATATCCACCAGCACGCTGTCCACGGGCAGTAGCAGGCCGTTTAATTCATCGAACTCGCGAGCTTCCGCCAGCGCCTCGATGGTCTCCAGCGACACGCACTGGTCCAGGCCAAACGGCCCCGATCCTGTTCGACGCAGCGCGCTGACGTGGGCGCCACAGCCCAGCACCTGCCCCAGGTCTTCCGCCAGGGAGCGCACATAAGTGCCCTTGGAACAACTAACGCTAACATCCAACCGCGCCTGCCGGCCAGGCTGGAAATCGAGCAACTCCAATGTGTGGATCGTCACCCGGCGTGGCTTGCGTTCGACTTCAATGCCCTCGCGGGCCAATTTGTACAAGGGCTTACCCTTGTGCTTGATCGCGGAATACATCGAGGGAATTTGCTCGATCTCACCGCGAAATTGCTCCAGGGCCCGCTCCACTTGTGCACGGGTGAGCGCCGAGGCATCGTCAACCGATAGCTGTTCGCCGTCCGCATCCCCGGTGTTCGTGGTCACGCCGAGAACAAAGGTACTGGTATAGCTTTTGTCCGCATCCAGCAGGAAGCGGGACAACTTGGTCGCCTCGCCAAAACAAAGCGGCAAAACACCGGTTGCCAGCGGATCGAGACTGCCGGTATGCCCGGCCTTGGCGGCGTACAGCGCGTTTTTCGCCCGCTGCAAGCACCCATTCGAGGTAATACCGGCCGGTTTATCCACCACCAGCACACCGTCGATTGGCCTGCCCCGGCGACGCCTGGCCACCTAATCGTCCTCCCCGGACTCGTCAGGCCTGGCCTTGTCGGTAGCCACTGCCTCGTCGATCAGGCTGGATAACTGCTGGCCACGCAGCACACTGCTATCGTAGACAAATTTCAACCGCGGCGTGGTGCGCATGGTGCTGTCACGCGCCAGTTGACTGCGCAAAAATCCGGCGGCGTCATTCAATACCTGCAGGGCGTCGCTCGCCTCCTCCTCGCTCTCCGCACCCATTACTGTGACGAATACCCGGGCATAGGCCAGGTCGCGGCTCACTTCAACCTCGTTTACCATAACCATGCCGACCCTGGGGTCGCGCATTTCGAGCTGTATATACTGCGCCAGTTCCCGACGCAGTGCGTCGGCAACCCGCTGCAGGCGGCTATATTCCCTGGGCATAAATTTGACACCTGTCGCTAAAGCGTACGCGCAACCTCGTGGGTATCGAATACTTCAATCTTGTCGCCCTCGCGCACATCATTGTAGTTTTTCACCCCGATGCCGCACTCGGATCCGGAGCGCACGTCGTTGACATCGTCCTTGAAGCGCCGCAGGGATTCCAATTCGCCCTCGTAGATCACCACGTCATCGCGCAATACGCGAATCGGCTTGTTGCGGTATACGGTTCCCTCGACCACCATACAACCCGCGACCTGGCCAAGCTTGGGTGAGCGAAAGACCTCGCGCACCTCGGCCACACCGACGATCTCCTCTCGAAGCTCCGGTGCCAGCATTCCCGTCAGGGCCTGCCTGACATCGTCGATCAGGTCGTAGATAACGCTGTAATAGCGCAAATCGACATTTTCGGCCTCGATCACCCTGCGGGCGGCATTATCGGCCCGCACATTGAAACCGAAGACCACGGCGCCGGAGGTGATCGCCAGGTTGATATCGGTTTCGGCAATACCTCCCACACCGTCCGATACCACGGTGACCTGGACCTCTTCGTTGCCTATCTCGGCCAGCGCGGAGAGGATAGCCTCCAGCGAACCTCGCACATCGGCCTTGACCACGACATTGAGAATTTTCTTCTCACCGGAGGTCATATCACTGAACATATTGTCCAGCTTGGCTGCCTGTTGACGCGCCATGCGGGTTTCACGATCGCGGGTATAGCGATGGCCGGCGACTTCCCGCGCACGCTTTTCGCTCTCGACCACGGCGAAGTCGTCACCGGCTTCCGGGATTCCATCCAGACCCAGTATCTGCACCGGAATAGAGGGCGTGGCCATAGCGACCGGCTTGTTATTTTCATCGAGCATGGCGCGGATGCGGCCGTATTGAACACCGGCCAAGACGATATCGCCCTGGCGCAGGGTACCGCTCTGCACCAGTACCGAGGCAACCGGCCCACGACCCTTGTCCAGCCGGGACTCGATCACCGAGCCCTTGGCCGGCACGTCCAGGGGCGCCTTCAGCTCCAGGATTTCCGCTTGTAACAGAATGGC
This sequence comes from Gammaproteobacteria bacterium, assembly GCA_030618705.1. Lineage (GTDB taxonomy): Bacteria > Pseudomonadota > Gammaproteobacteria > Pseudomonadales > JAHEGP01 > JAHEGP01. The sequence goes on from JAUXCW010000008.1 coordinate 20,058, forward strand.
ATCGAGCAGTCCGTCGACGCCTTCTCCGGTAATCGCCGACACGTTGACGAACTGCACATCGCCGCCCCAGTCCTCGGGGATAACGTCTTTGGCCGCCAGCTCGTTCTTGACCCGGTCGGGGTCGGCGCCCTCTTTATCGATCTTGTTGACCGCCACGATCAGGGGCACACCCGCCGCGTGCGCATGCTTGATCGCCTCCTCGGTCTGGGGCATAACACCGTCGTCGGCAGCCACTACCAGGATAACCAGGTCGGTGCTCTTGGCGCCCCGCGCACGCATGGCGGTAAACGCCGCGTGGCCAGGGGTATCGAGGAAGGTGATCATGCCGTGGCCTGTCTCGACGTGATAGGCACCAATATGCTGGGTAATTCCACCCGCCTCGCCGGAGGCAACCCGGGACTTGCGGATGTAATCCAGCAGGGAGGTCTTGCCGTGATCGACATGACCCATAACTGTGACCACCGGTGCGCGTGACTCCATCAAACCCTCGTGGTCGAGGCTGACCTCCAGCGCGTCCTCGATCACGTTCTCGCTGATGGTTTTCGGCGTGTGGCCCATTTCCTCAACAATAAGGCAGGCCGTATCCTGGTCCAGGGGCTGGTTGATCGTCGCCATGGTACCCATGCCCATCAGAATCTTGATAACGACGCCGGCTTTCACGGCCATGCGTTGGGCCAATTCACTCACCGTGATGGCTACTGGTATTTCTACTTCGATGACTTGCTTCTCCACCGGTTTTTCAAAACCGTGCTTGCCGTGTTCCGGATGAACCGTCTTTCTCGATTTGCGCCGTGCCCCGCGGGGTAGCTTGTCATCGACCTCTTCTTCGTACTCGTCGAGCACCTCGATACCGGCGGAATGGCTTTTAGACCGGGCCAGACCGGCATCGCGGCGACGCCCGCTCAAGCCGCTCTTGCGCGGCCGCTTGTCGTCGTCCAGACCCAGGGACTTGGTCTTTTTCTTTTTGCCGAGTACTTTTTTCTGCGCATCGGAGCCGTCTTCTGCCGGTGGCGCCGGGGCACTCGCCTGGCGAGTTACCTCTTCCTGGCGCTGCTTCTCTTTCAGCTCTTTCAGTTGCTGTTCGCGCCTGACCCGCTCTTCTTCCTCTTCCCGCTTGCGACGAACCGCGGCAGCCTGGCGAGCCTGCTCGGGATCGAATTCTCCCGCCGGCGGCTCAGGAATATCCGGGTCGACCTCTACCATTTCGGCTTCAGCTTCGACCTCGACGGGAACAACTGTTTCTACTTCAAGGACTTCAGCTGTTTCTACTTCAGGCAACGGCTCGACAACGGTGGCCGGTGCTTCGACTGCATCAACGGCTTGCGCTTCCGCCGACTCCAGCTCTGCCGACTCCAGCTCTGCCGACTCCAATTCCGCCTGCTTGCGCAACTCGGCCGGTTCCCGCTTGATATAGGTGCGCTTTTTACGCACCTCGACGGTAACGGCCTTCTGCCCCTGGGACTTGGGAGCCTTCAGGGTGCTCAGGGTCTTGCGCTTGAGGGTAATACGCCTGGGGCTTCCAGCGGCAGAACTATCACCGTGGCTATTCTTCAGATGCGCCAATAAAGCCTTTTTATCCCCTTCCGAAACTACCTGCTCAGCACCGCTATGGCCCAGGCCAGCCTCACCCATCTGCTTTAACAGGCGTTCAACCGGTGTGCCGACGACATTAGCCAGTTCTGCTACAGTCACATCTGACATGCAATATCTCCTTTATCCCGCTGCGTCTTACAAGCTACTCTCCCTGTTCTTCAAACCAGGGTGCGCGTGCGGTCATAATTAATTGTGCGGCCCGATCCGCATCCATTACTTCAACTTCGAGCAATTCATCTACCGACTGCTCCGCAAGATCTTCCATGGTGACAATGCCCCGACTGGCGAGTACATAGGCCAGGTGTTTATCCATACCGTCCATGGTCAGCAAGTCTTCCGCCGGCTCCACCGCCTCAAGTTTTTCCTCGCTGGCGATCGCCTGGGTCAACAGTGCATCCTTGGCGCGTGCCCGCAACTCTTCGGCGATCTCTTCATCAAAAGCCGGCACCCCCAGCAGTTCTTCCAGCGGCACGTAGGCCACTTCCTCGACCGAGGCAAAGCCCTCTTCAGCGAGAACCAGTGCGATATCTTCATCGACATCCAGGATATCCATAAAGACCTGGACGATTTCACCGCTCTCGGCTTCCAGCTTATTGGCCGCGTCTTCCACGCTCATGACGTTGATGGTCCAGCCCGTCAGCTCGCTCGCCAGGCGAACATTCTGGCCGCTGCGACCAATCGCCTGGGCCAGGTTATCCTCGGCCACCGCGACATCCATACTGTTGGTTTCTTCGTCGACGACGATGGATTCGACCTCCGCCGGTGACATGGCATTGATAACCAGCTGGGCCGGGTTGTCATCCCAGACAATAATGTCCACGCGCTCGTTGTTGAGCTCGTTGGACACTGCCTGCACCCGCGAACCACCCATGCCGACGCAGGCGCCGACGGGATCGATGCGGCCATCGTTGGTTTTCACCGCTATCTTGGCTCGTGAGCCGGGGTCCCGCGCCGCGGCGCGAATTTCGATAATTTCCTCGGCTATTTCCGGCACTTCGATTTTAAACAACTCCACCAGGATCTCGTTACAGGCCCTGCTCAGCAGAAGCTGGGGACCCCTGGCCTCGGGATTCACCTCCAGCAGGATCGCACGCACCCGGTCGTTGACGCGATACACCTCACGCCCGACAATTTCCTCGCGGGGCATGACGGCCTCGGCATTGCCGCCGAGGTCGACGATAATATTGTCCCGGGTCACTCGCTTGACGGTGCCGTTGAGCAACTGGCCGACCCGGCCGCTGTACTCGTCAACCACCTTGGCGCGCTCAGCTTCGCGAACCTTGTGGACGATAACCTGTTTCGCGGTCTGGGCGGCGATACGACCGAACTCGACATTCTCGACCTGCTCCTGGTAGACGTCACCCGCCACCAGCACGGAATCTTTCTCGTGAGCTTCCTCCAGGGTGAACTGGGTGCCGAGCAACGCGAGGGTGTCATCATCGACGACTTCCCAACAACGGAAAGTTTCGTAATCACCGGTTTCGCGGTCGATAGTCACCCGCATATCCGCCTCCTCGTCGTAGCGCTTTTTCGCCGCTGCCGCCAATGCGGCCTCGAGGGCCTCGAAGATAATATCCTCAGCCACGCCTTTCTCGTGAGAAACCGCTTCTGCCACCAGCAGAATTTCTTTACCCATAGTACGCTCCGACCGTTTTTCCTGCCCCGCGCCCTCGCGCGCATACCTCAGGACTTGCTCCGCTCCCGCTGCGCGGCGAGATTTCCTCGCTCGATACTCTCAAACGGAAGCACATATTCCTCATCATCGACAACCAGCAGGATGTCGTCATTTTCGACGCTGCCCAACACCCCACTGAATTTGCGCTGCCCCTCGAAGGGGTAGCGCAAACGTAGTTGTACCCGGTGACCCACGTAACCCCGGTATTGCTCCAGCGTATACAGTGGCCGGTCCAGGCCCGGCGAAGATACCTCCAGGGTATACTCACCATGGATGGGGTCCTCCACATCCAGCACGCTGCTGATCTGCCGGCTGACCTGGGCGCAATCGTCCACGTTTATGCCGTCCGGGCCGTCGATGTAAACCCTCAGCAGGGACTTACGCCCGCTGGCGTGATAATCCAGCCCCCACAATTCAAACCCCACCGCCTTCACCGCGGGCTCGAGCAATTGCTGTAATTGTGCTGTTCTTGCCACTGGTCCACCGGCTCCAAGCGCCACAGCCAATTAACGTGCCGCGGCCATTAACAAGTAAAGTGCCACGACCAATAAAAAAAGGGCACGAGGCCCATTTTTTACCTGCCCAACCCGCAAACGAAAAAGCCCCACGGGAGGGGCTTTTAACGATCCGGCTCACAGGCCTGTACCCTGCAGTGAAACCAGGGCTCCTCCATATATTGGTAGCGGGGGCTGGATTTGAACCAACGACCTTCGGGTTATGAGCCCGACGAGCTACCAGGCTGCTCCACCCCGCATCAAACTCGCCTGTTCCAGCACCGCATTCAACACCGGTCTGGTCAGGGAGCGCAGATTATAGGGATCACCCCGGTGTTGGTCAAGCGATCGGATCTATAATTCCCCAAGCCGGGATCTGCAAGGGCCAAAGCCCCCCCGGACCGGCGCCAACGGTGCCGGCCGCCCATCTGCTATGCTTGGCGAGCCCACAACCAAGGCGGCGAGTATGCTGAAAATCACTGACCAATTGTCCATCGCCGATGACGAGCTGGAATTCACCGCTATCCGCGCGGGAGGGCCCGGCGGCCAGCATGTCAACAAGGTATCCAGTGCGGTACACCTGCGCTTTGATGCACGACGTTCATCGCTGCCCGACGATTGCAAAGCCCGCCTGTTGGCACTCAGGGACCGGCGAATCAGCCGCGAGGGCGTTATCACCATCAAGGCCCAGCGTTTTCGCAGCCAAGAGAAGAACCGGCTCGATGCCCTGCAGCGACTGCGAGAGCTGATCGGCCAGGCATCGACGGTGCCGAAGCCCCGACGCGCGACAAGGCCGGGCAAGACCGCGCGCAAAAAGCGCGTCGATAGCAAAACCCGTCGTGGCGCGATTAAGCGCCTGCGTACAAAAGTCCGCGACGAGTAGCCTTATCCGCTATAAAATGCGCTCCACCGCCACAACCGGGGAGCCGCGAAATGTTCGACAAACAGGACCTGGTCACGATCGCCAACATGGCCATGCCCTTCGGCAAGTACCGCGGCCGCCTGTTGATCGATCTCCCCGAGCCCTACCTGCTCTGGTTTGCCAATAAAGGCTTTCCCGCCGGAAGGCTCGGGATGTTGCTGGCGCTGACCCTGGAAATTAAAACCAACGGCCTCGAGCCGATCATTGAACCGCTTAAACGGGCCGCACCATGAGCGATCGCGCACTATGAACTACATTATCGGGCAACGCTGGATCAGCCATACGGAGCCACAACTGGGCCTCGGCATCGTCGCCGAGCGATCCGGCCGCCGGGTCACTATCAGCTTTCCGGCAGTGGCAGAGCAGCGCATCTATGCCGGCGACAATGCCCCCTTGAGCCGGGTGATCTACAAGGTGGGTGACAGGGTTTCCACCCTCGACGAGATCGAGCTGACCATCACCGCAGCGCAGGAGTTGCGCGGCATCCTGATCTACACCGGCATCGACAGCAGCGATAGCGAGCACACCCTGGCGGAACTGGACCTAAACTGTTTCGTCCAGTTCACCACCCCCCGCCAGCGCTTGTTCAGTGGCCAGTTCGACAAGGACCCCGCCTTCCAATTACGCATGGCCACCCTGTTCCGGCTCGACGAGGTGCAGGGGTCGCGCGTGCGGGGCCTTCTGGGGGCGCGCACCAGCCTGTTGCCCCATCAGATCTATATCGCCAGTGAGGTGGCAAATCGCTACGCCCCCCGCGTGTTGTTGGCAGACGAGGTCGGCCTGGGCAAAACCATCGAGGCCGGGATGATCCTGCACCAACAATTACTGACCGGTCGCGCCAACCGGGTACTGATCGTGGTGCCGCCCACGCTGCTCCATCAATGGCTGGTCGAGATGCTGCGACGCTTCAATCTGCGATTCGCCCTGTTCGACCGGGAACGCTACGACGCCCTGGCTGAAGAGCATGAGCTGAACCCGTTTCACAGCGAACAACTGGTACTGTGCAGCCTGGACTTCCTCTGTAGCAGCGAGGAGATCCAGCTACAGGCGACAGCGGCGGGTTGGGATTTACTGGTGGTCGACGAGGCCCACCACCTGCACTGGTCGGAGCAGGGAGCCAGCCCGGAATACCGCTGCATCGAACAAATCTCGGGCAATAGCAAGGGCCTGCTGTTACTGACCGCGACCCCCGAACAAGCCGGTATCGCCAGCCATTTTGCCCGCCTGCGCCTGCTCGACCCGTCCCGGTTTCATTCGCTGGCGGCATTTGAACAGGAAGAAGCCGGCTACCGACAACTCAACCAACTCGTTCAACAGCTGCAAGGCGCTGCCCCCGACTTCAGCACGGAGCTGATCGAGCAACTGCGGCGATACCTGGGCGACAGCGCCGATGAGCTGGCCAGGGGCCGGCTCGAGCTCGATACGGTACTGCGCCGGCTATTGGATCGCCACGGCACCGGCCGGGTGCTGTTTCGCAACACCCGCTCGGCTATTCCCCGGTTTCCCGAGCGACACCTGAGCCCCACCGCCCTGCCCTGCCCGACGATCTACCAGCAGGAAGGGCGACACTACGGTCCCGATGGGCTCTATCCGGAGCAAGCCGCGGAGCGCGACCAATGGCTGGCCGATGACCCCAGGGTCAGCTGGCTCCAGGACCTGCTGCGACGCGTTCGCCCCGACAAGGTGTTGATCATCTGCGCCCACAGCAGCACCGCCGTGGCCCTTGAATACCAACTGCATATGCGCGCCGGCCTGCGCACCACCGCCTTCCATGAAGGCCTGTCACTGGTCGAGCGCGATCGTGCCGCCGCCTGGTTCGCGGAACACGACAACGGCGCCCAGGCCCTGGTGTGCTCCGAAATCGGCAGTGAGGGGCGCAACTTCCAGTTTGCCCACCACCTGGTGCTGTTCGACCTGCCGCTGAATCCCGACCTGCTCGAGCAGCGTATCGGGCGCCTGGATCGTATCGGCCAGCGCCACCGCATCGAGATCCACGCCCCCTACCTGCAAGACAGCGCCCAGGAAATCCTCTACCACTGGTATCGAGAGGGCATGGACCTGTTCGAGCACAGTTGTGCCGCGGCGTACTCGATCTACGAAAAGTTTGAACCGCGACTCCTGCGACAGCTGTCCGAACCCGACGACGACCTGTCCACACTGATAAGCGATACCGCCGATTTCACCCGGGCCACGCAACTGTCGCTGCAACAGGGCCGCGACCCCTTGCTGGAGCTGAACTCCTGTAATCCGCAACGCGCGCGCCAACTGATCGAGGCGATAGAGGCCACGGAGAACGGCCCGGTGCTGCAACAGTATATGGAGCGTCTGTTCGACCAGTTCGGCGTGGACCACGAATTTCACTCCGAACACGCCCTGGTATTGCGCCCGGGCGAGCAAATGCTGGGCGATCACTTTCCGGGATTGCCCGATGCGGGCACCACCGTCACCTTCGACCGCCAGCTCGCCCTGGTACGGGAAGACATGGAATTCCTCAGCTGGGAACACCCGATGGTGGTGGATGCGATGGACATGGTGCTCTGCGGCCAGTTGGGCAATGCAGCGCTCAGCAGCATCGAGGTCCGGGGCCTGCCCGCGGGCACCCTGCTGCTGGAAACCTGCTTTACTATCTCCTGCCCGGCGCCGGCGCGGCTGCAATTGCCACGCTATCTGCCCCTGTCCCCGATCCGCCTGCTGGTGGACAGCGCCGGCAAAAATCTCAGCGAGGTGATTTCCCATAGCCAGCTCAATCCGCTGTGCAGCAAGGTCAAAAGAGCTACCGCACTGGCGATAATCAATCGCGTGCGGGATGAAATCGACCGGATGCTGGAGGTCTGCGAGCAAATCGCGAACGCTCAATTGGAGGATATCCTCGCCGCCGCCGGCGAGACCATGGCGACCGAGTTATCTGCCGAGGCCGACCGCCTCAGCGAGCTACAAAAACACAACCCATCGGTCCGGAATGAGGAAATTTCCTACTACCGGCAGCAGATTGTCGAGGGTCAGCGCCACATTCAACGTGCCGGCTTTGAGCTGGCCGCCCTGCGGGTTATTGTGACCACTTGAAGCGCGGATGTTGAGCCCGCGAAAAAACGGGTGTGGCGCTCAGCTAATTTTTCGTTATAATAGCCCACTAGCAAGTGTTCCAGGTATTTCAGAAGTTCCACGCGGTCTCTACTGTTAATTACCTTCAACAATTTGCAAGCGATAGTTTTTACATATGATTTGTTAGAGGAAATTAGCAATGGCTACTGGTACAGTTAAATGGTTCAACGAATCCAAAGGATTCGGTTTTATCTCTCCTTCAGATGGCAGCGCGGATGTATTCGTACACTTCTCCGCCATTCAGGGAAGCGGCTTTAAGACCCTGGCGGAAGGCCAAGCGGTCGCTTACGACGTAGAAATGGGTCAGAAAGGCCCCCAGGCGAGCAACGTAAGGCCTGAGTAAGCTTAAATGTTCTACCTGAACCCCGCCTAACCGCGGGGTTTTTTATGCCCGCTAATCCAGCTCGCCCACCCGGGCATCGACCTCTGCTATCACGGCAATAAACGCATCGCCGTATTTGCCCAGCTTGCTGTCCCCCACCCCGCTGATCTGCAGGAACTCCTGCCGTGTCCGGGGGCGCAGGCGAAGCATATCGCGCAAACTGGCGTCGTGGAATATCACGTAGGGCGGCACCCCCTGCTCTTCCGCCAGCTGTTTACGGCACTCCCGCAGGGCCTGCCAGAGCGGCACGTCAGCCGGATCCAGCGGTAGTTTTTCGCGCCGCTCACGACCCGTTTTCGACCTGGCCTGGTCCTCGCGTAGCTGCAATTCCATTTCGCCGCGCAACAGGGGGCGGCTGGATTCGCTCAATTGCAGGGCATTGAAGCCCTCGGTATCGACCCGCAGCAAGCCGCGCACCACCAGTTGCCGCACCAGCGAACGCCACTGGGGGCCGCTCAATTCGGTGCCGATACCGTAGGTCGTCAGCCTGTCGTGGCCGAAGCGCCGTATCTTGTCGGTGTCGTGCCCCAGCAATACGTCGATCACATGGTTGACGCCAAATTTCTGCTCCGTGCGATAGACACAGGACAACAGTTTTTGCGCCGCCTCGGTGGCATTCCAGCTGCGTGGCGGCAACAGGCAGACATCGCAATTGCCACAGGGTTCGACCGCTGCCTCGCCGAAATAGCGCAACAGAACCTGGCGACGACAGGTGATGACCTCACACATGCCCAGCAGGGCATCCATTTTGTTTTTTTCCAACCGCTTGTGCTGCTCGGAGCCCGGCGAATCGGCCTGCATTTGCTGCAAACGGACCACATCCTGCAAGCCGTAGACCATCCAGGCGTCCGCCGGCAGGCCATCGCGACCGGCGCGGCCGGTTTCCTGGTAGTAGGCCTCGATACTCTTGGGCATGTCGAGGTGGGCGACAAAACGCACATCGGGCTTGTCGATACCCATGCCGAAGGCTATCGTCGCCACCACCACGACCCCGTCCTCCCGCAAAAAGCGGTTCTGGTTATCGGAGCGCAACTGCGCCGACATACCGGCGTGGTAGGGCAAGGCATCCCAGCCACGCTCCTGCAACCAGGCGGCCGTGGCCTCCACTTTTTTCCGTGACATGCAATAGACGATGCCAGCCTCGCCACGGCGGTTTTCCAGAAAGGCGAGCAATTGCCGACGGGGATTGTCTTTCGCGGCCACGGCATAGCAGATATTGGGGCGATCAAAGCCGCTGATAAATACACGGGCCTGCTCCAGGTGCAGTCGCTGGATGATCTCCTGGCGTGTGCGCTCGTCCGCCGTCGCGGTCAACGCAATCCTGGGCACCGACGGAAAATGTTGGTGCAGCGCTTCCAGCTGTAGATAGTCCTGGCGAAAATCGTGTCCCCACTGGGATACGCAATGGGCCTCGTCGATGGCGAAAAGCGCGATGTCGATACCCCGGAGCAGAGCCAGGCTACGGGCTTGCAACAGGCGTTCCGGCGCCATGTATAGCAGATCCAATTCACCCGCGAGCAGCTTTTCCTCGACCTGCGCCTGCTGCTCCCGCGCCAGCGAAGAATTGAGGTAAGCCGCCGCCACACCCAATTGCTGCAGGGTGCTCACCTGGTCCTGCATCAGTGCGATCAGTGGGGAAATCACAATGCCGACGCCTTGTCGCGCCATGGCCGGAATCTGGTAACAGAGGGACTTGCCGCCACCGGTGGGCATCAATACCAATGCATCTTCGCCCGCCACCAGGGCATCGACAATCGCGCGCTGCTGGCCGCGATAGGTATCGTAGCCAAAGGTATGCTGGAGGATATCGGCGGCGCTACTCGCCATCAGGGCACTCACTGGGGGCAGACTATTGTGGTGGAAGGCGCCTATGCTAGCACGCCGCTCTCGCACATACACCCGGTGCTCTAGCCATCTCGGTTGAAAATATGTATTGGGCAAGGCAGCCATCGCTTAACTATGTACCACCATATCAGATCCGCCTATTTGGTTTCCGGGCGGGTGACCTCCTGGGACATCTGCGTACGGGGCGAACTGAACGGCCATTTCACCGAATCGTCGACCACGGCATCGTCGGCCTGGATAATTTGATGCCGAGAATCCTGGCGATTGACCTGCCAGAAGGCGACGGCGTAGGCCAGGCAGCCAAAGACCAGGGCACCGGCCATTTCACCCGCCAGCACTCCCGGTGCGCCGTACCACTTCGAAAACAGGTAGACCAGGGGGACAGTGCCCAGCAGCATGCGGGAAAAGTTGAACAAGGTGGCCAGGTAGGCCCGGTGCAAATTGTTGAACGCGGCGTTGGCGATAAACAACATGCCGTTGAACATAAAGCCCGCCACCAGAAAGTGGGTGTAAAAACGAATCAGTTCGGCCGCATCGCCACCGGCATCGAATGCACGCACAATGGGTTCGGTGAGAAAAAACAACAGTAGCCATATACCAAAGGAATAGGCGATATTGAGTATCAGTGCGCTGATCAGCGCCTGTCGCACCCGGGGATACAGGCCCGCCCCGGCATTTTGCCCGACGATGGGCCCGATAGCGCTGGACAGGGAGAATACGGCGGCGAAGGCCACCGGCGTGATCCTGCCGAGGATTGCCGCACCGGCCACGGCGCTGTCGCCAAAGGTGGCCATGGTCTTGAGCACATAACTGGCGCCGATAGGCGTTGCCAGGTTGGTCAGCAGTGCCGGCCCGGCAACGGGGAGGATGGCAACGAGGTCTCGTTGCAGGGTTTGCCAGTGAAAGCGATTGGGCAGCCCGTGCACCACAACTATAGCGCGACAGGCAATGATAAACAGCACCAGGCGCGCGGCCAGTGACGCCGCTGCCGCGCCCTCGATACCCCAGGCGAAACCAAAGATGAACAGTGGGTCGAGCAGGGCATTGGCCAGTGCGCCGCCGAGGGTGGCATACATGGAGCGCCGGGCGTCCCCAACCGCCCTCAAGGCCGATGCCGCTCCCATGCCCACCGCCAATAGCGGTGTCGCCGGCAACAGGATATTGCTGTAGTCCATCGCCAACTCGAGCGTGGTGCCGGCGGCGCCGAAAAACACCAGGATCTGCTCCAGGTAATACCAGGCCGGCAGGGAGATCATGGTCGAGATACAGGCGCTGACCACCATGACATTGGTACAGTAGTCACCGGCCCGCACGCGGTCACTGGCGCCCTCCGCCCGGGACACCAGGGCACCCATGGCGATCTGCAGGCCAATACTCACCGCGGTAAGGAAATACATCAAGGTACCGGAAAACCCGATCGCCGCGGCCAGCTCCTCCTGGCCCAGCAGACTGAGGAAATACATATCGACCAGATCGACGCTGAACAGGGTGAGCAGGCCCACCGCGCTGGCCCCGGTCATAACCAGGATATGTCGAGTGGGCGAACCCCGGGTAAAAACAGCCTTGCGCATAGGAGAGTGTTAGCAGGAGGACGAGGGGATATGGTAGCGCAAAAGACGCCGGATTGTGCCCAGGGCAATCTCAGAGCATGCGATAGGGCTCCAGTTGAATATTCA
>JAUXCW010000137.1 GCA_030618705.1 Gammaproteobacteria bacterium
CCCGGGATGTCAAAATACGATCGGATCAAGGAATCTACCGGACTACTGGCTGAAGTCGGCATCCCGTCCCCGGAGAAGCGGCTGAATGAATATCCCCACCAGCTCTCCGGCGGTATGCGCCAGCGTGTCATGATCGCAATGGCACTGGCGCTTAAGCCGTCCCTGTTGATTGCAGACGAGCCCACTACCGCCCTGGATGTCACCATACAGGCACAGATTCTCGAGCTGATTAAACAACTGCGTGAACGCCACGGCACGGCGGTTATATTTATCACCCACGACCTCGGGGTTATCGCCGAAACCTGTGACCAGGTCATGGTCATGTACGCGGGGCGAGTCGCCGAGCGGGCCGGTGTGAAGCGCCTGTTCAAGCGACCGGCCCACCCCTATAGCGGAGGGCTGTTACAGTCAATCCCGCGACTGGACGACCCACCCCGGAGCATTCTCAACACCATAGCCGGGGCCGTGCCCTCCATCGATCAACTGGGTGATGGCTGCCGCTTTGCCGATCGCTGTCTTATCAGCCGCGAGCGCTGCACCCGGTCGCGACCGGAACTGGAAGCCGTGGACGATGAGCAACAGGCCGCCTGTTTTTATTCCAGCGAGTACAGGAACGGGAATCCGGCATGAATCGACCCTTACTCGAGGTTAAACACCTGATCAAACACTTCCCTATCCGCGGTGGGGTCTGGCGCAGGACCGTGGCCAGGGTACACGCCGTCGACGACGTTTCCTTTTCTATCCGGCCCGGGGAAACCCTGGGCCTGGTTGGCGAATCCGGCTGTGGCAAGAGTACGGTGGGGAAAACGCTGCTAATGTTATTGCGCGGCTTCAGCGGCGAAATCTGGTTCGAGGATAAACCGCTACACGCCATGCCTGCCGCCGAGTTAAAAGCCATGCGCAGGGATATCCAGATTATCTTCCAGGATCCGATGGAGTCACTCAATCCTCGCCATACTATCGGCGAAATCATCGAGGAGCCATTGATAATCCACCGCCAGGGGGATCAGCGGTCGCGAAAACGGCAAGTCAGGGAACTGGCCGAGCGAGTCGGGCTGTCCGCCAGTGTGCTCGACCGATACCCACACGAGTTTTCCGGCGGCCAACGCCAGCGCATCGGCATTGCGCGAGCCATCGCACTCAAACCCCGGCTTATTATCTGTGACGAACCGGTATCGGCGCTGGATGTATCGATTCAATCGCAAATACTCAACCTCCTGCTGGAGCTACAAAGAGAGTTGAACAGCGCAATGCTGTTTATCTCCCACGACCTCGCGGTAGTCAAGCATATTTCCCACCGCATAGCGGTAATGTACCTTGGGCAATTGGTCGAGGTCGCCGAGGCCAGCGAGCTGTACCGTCAGCCACGACACCCTTACACCCGGTCCCTGATCGACGCCATACCGAAGCCGGATCCGGAGGTAATCGCGCGGCGCCGGCTACTCAGCGGCGAACCCCCCTCGCCGATTAATCCCCCAGGCGGCTGCCGGTTTCACCCGCGCTGCCCTGTCGTGCGTGATCGATGCCGGCAGCAAGCCCCGCCATTGGAGACCATTGCAACAGATCATCAAGTGGCCTGCCATTTCTGGAGCGAGTCCACCCAGGAGCTTGGAAACCTCGGTGCTCATGCATAGAGCATTTTGTCTTTGGCGATACAAGCGGTAGAATCAAGTAATGGATCAGGAGCAGGTACCCGTTCGTTTCGCCAAGTCGATTCTGCGCGCAGCAGAGTCCCAGGGCTATAAGGCCGAAGATATTCTTGTCTCCGTCGGCATCGACTTCAACCCGCTTGAGCTCGAGGAAAACACCACTGTAGACGCTAACGCCTACAACCTTCTCTACCGGCAGATCATGGATCTACTGCAGGACGAGTGTTTCGGGCTACAGATGAACCGCAAGGTTCCCGCGGGAACCTTCCGCATGACCTGCCTGTGCATAATTCACTGTACGGATTTAAAGCATGCGATCGAGCGGGCCGGTGAGTTTAATCAATTTTGCCGGGCATTAATCGGTCTACGCCGCACCGAAAAGCACCCCCTACTGATCGAAGACGAGGTCGCCACCATGGTCTTCGAGAAAAACCCCTGGCTTTTTGGCCGCCAGGGCGAGGAAAACATCCTCGCCCTGCTCAATGCCATGTCCGGCTGGCGACGACTGTGTAGTTGGCTGGTCGGTCGCGATATCGAGCCCATAGAAGTGTTACTGGCGACCGAGGAACCCCGTAACACCGAGTATCCATACCAGGTATTCCAGTGCCCCATACGCTATAACAAAGCCATCAACGGCCTTCGGTTCCCCGCGTATCACCTCGATTCGCCGATCGTACAAACCGAGGATTCCCTCAAGGAATTTCTGCGCGGCGCACCTTTCCAACTCATTGCCAAGTCCGATGAGGACGACGACAACCTCATCTCCCGGATGCGGCGCATCGTGGGCAACGATTTTTCTAAGGATTTCCCCCCGGTGACCGCCATGGCGGACGCCCTGAACATGTCCGTGCGAACCCTGCGGCGACGTCTTAAAAAAGAAGGGATTACTTTCCAGCAATTCAAGGACAATACACGAAAACAGGCGGCGGAACTCTACCTCAGTCGACCTGAGTTAAAGATCAACACCGTGTCAGCCCTCATGGGATTCGATGAACCTAGCGCCTTTCACCGCTCGTTTAAAAAATGGACGGGTATTACGCCCGGAGAATTTCGATCCAGGCGAGATATCTAACGAGCGCTGGTTCTAACTTCCCGACAATTTATCGATTTGCGATGGAGTACCGAGAAAATGGTCCTCTATCTTATCGACGGGGATGGGCCGACTCAGGTAGTAACCCTGGGCAATATCACAGCCCTGCTTCTTGAGAAAGGCGCGCTGCATCTCGGTTTCCACGCCTTCCGCCACCACGCTGACATCCAGCACATGCGCCAGATCGATGATTGTTTTCACGATGTCGGCGTCCACCTGGTTGGTAATGATGTCACAGACAAAGGAGCGGTCTATCTTGATAACATCGATCGGGAAACGCTTCAGGTAATTCAGGGATGAATAGCCGGTGCCGAAATCATCGATGGCCAGGCTCAAACCCATTGCCTTGAGTTGGGCGAGGGTTCTGACGACCTGCTCCGGGTCTTCCATGATAGTGCTTTCCGTGATTTCCAATTCGAGATACTGGGCGGGCAAGCCGGTTTCTTTCAGGATACTTGAAACGGTATCGACGATGCCCGGGTTGGTTAGCTGTTTGCCGGACATATTTACCGACGCGCATATCATTTTGTATCCGCGTTGACGCCAATGCTGCAACTGCTTGCAAACCTTGCGCAGTACCCATTCGCCAATCTGGAGAATTTGTCCGGTCTCCTCCGCCAGGTAAATAAATTCGTCGGGGCCGACCAGACCTCGCTCGGGGTGTTCCCAGCGCAGTAGCGCCTCCATGGCCGTCACCTGACCCGATTTGAGATCTTCCTGCGGCTGGTAGAAAACCACGAACTCACCGCGATCCAGGGCGCCGCGCAAGTCGTTTTCGAGCGCCAGGCGACGACTGACGTCGGCCTCCATTTGACTCTCGTAGAATTGATACCGATCACCGAGTTTCTTGGCCCGGTACATCGCCATATCTGCCCCCTTCAGCAGCGTACCGATATCCTCACCGTGTTCCGGGTACATCGCGATTCCGATGCTGGTACTGATATACATTTCCTTACCCATAAAAACGAAGGGCCGGGACAATTGCTCATGGATTTTCTCTGCCACCTGGCAGACCGCGTCCCTGGACTTGATCCGATCGAGGAGAATGGTGAATTCATCACCGCCAAATCTCGCAACCATATCGTCCTTGCGTAGACAACCCAGGACCCGCTCCGCAAAATACTTTAACAACAGATCACCGGTTTCGTGGCCCAGGGTGTCGTTTACCAACTTGAAGCGATCCAGGTCGAGAAACAACAACGCCAGCTGACTGCTTTTGGCATTGGGACGAGCCAGTTTATCGGCCATATGTTCATTGAACATGACGCGGTTGGGCAGGCCCGTCAGCGTGTCCTTATAGGCCAGCTGATGCACATGTCGCTCCGCATGATGGGCCTGCACCAGATGAGTTATTCGTTTACTCAGCACCCAGAAATTCACCGGTTTGGCAATGTAATCGGTGGCACCGGCGGCAAATGCCTTGTTGATAGACGCCTCATCATTGAGCGCCGTGATAATCAACACTGGAACATTTCGAGTCTGGGACAGCTTCTGCAGCAACGAGCAGGCGGTAAAGCCATCCATCTTCGGCATGACCGCATCCATTAGCACCAGGTCGGGGGCTTGCTCCTCGCAACGTACCAGGGCTTGCTCTCCGTCCGTAGCCTCATCCACCCAGTAACCCTCGTTGCGCAGCACCTCTGCCATCGCCAGCCGCGAGCCCCTATCATCATCGACAATTAGAACGCGCGGCTGTCCCGAGTAAACTGCACCCTGATCCGGCCCGGCCAGCAGGCCCGGCAGGTGCTCGGGAGTGACCAATGCCCCCTCGGAAAAATCGATATTTTTCAGCCATGCGACAACAGCGTGGCTGGCCTCACATATTTCCGCCACCTTTTGCTCGGCCCTGGCCGTGTCTCCCCTGCGCGCCTGAGCCTCGAGTTGCCGACACAGGGCTACCAGGCGAGTGGCTCCAATGTTTCCGGCGCTGCCTTTTATGGTATGGGCCATATCCGCCAACGCCCTCGCCTCTGCCTGGCGCAGTGCCGTTTCCAGAGCCTCGAGATAGATTGGCAGATCTTCGACCAATGCCTGTACGATTTTCTCGACTGCCGGCCCCAGCTGCGCCTCCAGGTTGCGCAAGACCTGTTGATCGATGACATCGTCGATGCACTCGATATCCTGCCCATCGACTACCAACTGCGCGGGCGCGTATACTTCCTGCTCCGACTCGCCGATGACTTCATTGGCGTCCAGCCAACACAATAGCTTTTCCCTCAATGTATCGCGGCTCAGGGGCTTGGCAAGATAGTCGTCCATGCCCACGGCGATACATCGGTCGCTCTCGCCCTCCGTGACATTGGCCGTCATGGCGATTATCGGTATATGATTATCTTCCGCCTCGTATTCCCGGATGATTGTGGTGGCTTTGTAGCCATCCAGCTCGGGCATATGGCAATCCATCAGTATCAGGTCATAGCTCGCCCGGGCAATCTGGGCAAGACACTCCTTGCCGTTATTCACCACATCGGCATCACAAGCCATGAGCTCCAGCATTGCCAATACGACTTGCTGGTTGGCTCGATCATCCTCGACGACCAGTACTCGACTTCCCCTGAACATGATATTGGCAGGCCCGCCGGGCTTGCATTCTTCATCATTGGCCGCATTGGCCGCGCTGCCATTCAGGCCGTTCAGGCAGTTGATAAGATGTTTTTGTAATACGGGCTTGAGCAGGCCTGGTTCCGCTTGAAATGCTTCACCGGTTAGTACACCTGGGCTTTGTCGCCGCAGCGGAACGACATCGATGTGCGGCCCGTCGGACAGACTCCGGATATAGGCAAGGAGTTCTACACCACGACCGCCGTCCAATTGCTCATCCAGCAGGACAACCTGGTAGGGTTGCTCACCGAGCCCGGCGCGTATTTTTTCCTGAGCCTCCGCAAGGGAAGATGCCGCATCCCAGTCCAGTCTCTGCCTGTCGAGAACGCAGCCGAGGCTACGCTGCACCAGCGCATTGTTGTCGACAATAAGGATACGTCGTGTGGTGTCTTTGATTCGTGGCTGCCTGGATGCCGTCGCCTCCGCACACTGTCGAGCTAAAGGCAGCGTAAACCAGAATCGACTGCCCTCACCGTAGACGCTTTCAACGCCCATTTCGCCGCCCATGAGCTCGACCAGTTGGCGTGAGATGGCCAATCCCAGACCGGTACCGCCAAATTTTCGGGTGGTGGATTCATCCGCCTGTGAAAACACCTGGAAGATTCTTTTTTGCTGCTCCGGGCTAATACCCAGACCGGTATCCCAGACTTCGAAGCGCAGCCTGACCTGGTCCGAGGTGAGCTCCAGCAATGACACTTCGATACCGACAGAACCCCGCTCGGTAAACTTTATGGCATTCCCTGCCAGGTTGACCAGCACTTGTCGTATCCGGTCGCAATCACCGACAAGTTGCTGCGGAATATCAGGCGCCGACACACACGCGAATTCAATACCCCTGGGCTCGGCCTGGGCCGCCAGCAGGGCGACAATTTGCTCCGTGGTTTCACACAGGTCGAAATCACCCATAGATAGAGTCGTTTTTCCCGCTTCCGCCTTGGAGAAATCCAAGAGGTCGTCGATCAAGTGAAGAAGCGACTCGGCTGAACTTCTTGCGACACCGACAAACTCCTGTTGCTTGTCCTCGAGCCGGGTATCGCCGAGCAAATCCAGCATACCCATTACACCGTTCATCGGTGTTCTCAGTTCGTGACTGACATTGGCGGCGAACTCGCCCTTGGCTCTGGCCGAGTCCAGTGCCTGGTCTCGCGCCTGCTTGATCGCCTCTTCCCTGCCTTCCAGCACATTCATCATTGTATTGAACGCACTCTCCATATCCCTGATATCCGTGGTGCCCCTGAGCTCGGCGCGGATCGACTTTTCTCCCTGCTGAGCTTTGCGCATGGTCCCGGCCAGATTCTGCAGGGGCCTGGTGAGCCTACTGGTAATTATCAGCAAGGCCAGCAGCAGGATAGAAGCAAGGCCCAGCGACACCAGCAGGTTATAGCGGAAAATGTCCAATTCCATTTTGTGCAAGGTAGCCTTGCTCATGATCAGGCGAACATGGCCAATCAATTCGGCTTCCGCAGCCACGTTATCAAAGGGTGTCGTCGATTCGATATCGGCCCCGGTGTAAACCGGGGAGGCAAACTCCCAGGCATCTGCGGTATCGCGGTACAGACTTACCGACTCCGGCCAGGGCCGAATCGCGCCCTCGTGCCCGGCCAGGGTTTCATGTACATAAAGGGAGTGATGAGTGGCATCCACCACCTCGGCGGCCTGGATATCCGGAAAGCTCATGATGACATTGGCAGCTTCCGTTGCACTCTCATCGCTCTGGTAGAGCAGCGCAATCTTGCTTTGTTCAGCAAAGGTTTCTGTTAGTTTCAAACCTTCATCGATCAGGCGGTCCTCCACTCGCTGGCTGGTCAGTTCAGACAGCACTACGCTGGATATAAGCGCCAACAGCAGCATACCGATGGTAAAAATAATACCCAGTTGATTCCTGAAGCTGATGTTTTTAAACATAGAGTCTCATTATCATTTTTCTGAATACGGCACTGTGTCAACGGCTCGGGAAAACCACGTCAAACTCCCGTCGCTTTGACCGTGAAAGCGGCAAACCCAGGTGTTCGGCCGTTCGAATATTCAATGCCGATAACAAGTCTCGTGTCTGCACCACGCCAATGCTTTTTCCGGCGTTTTGTTGTTCCATCGCAGCCGCCAGGCTCTCTCCCATACGAATATTGTCCGGGAATAGAGAAAAAAGAATGCCCTTCTTAACATAGGAAGGATTATTGGAAAATACCAGTAATTTGCTGTACCAGGCGTCCTTGAGCAAATTGTACAGAATGGACCTGTTTTGCAGGGATTTGTCCCCCTGCAACAACCACACCGAACGCCGCTTAGCATCTTTCGCCTCGAAGAATTCATGGTAGAGTTGGGCATCCGCGCGGGCTCCGTTTGCCGCATGAAGTTCGAGCGTAATGCCGTGCCTGGCCGCGACTTCACTGGCCCGCTGTATCAAATGAGCATGGTAGGACTTATGGTATATTACCGATACGATCTCTACCTTTGGCGCCAGCCTTTTTAACTCGGCAAATGTCAAATCCGGGTCAGGGGCCAGGGTAATAGCCGAAAAAGTTTCGTTCACCACCGGCGGTACCGATAACACGGCACCAGCTACTGTGACGTAGTTCTCAGGCAAAACCTGCATCAGGTCCATTGCCTGTTTACCCAGGGCGATGACCCGGACAATATTCCGGCTCTCCAGCCAGGCCTCTAGCTTCGGCGCAGAAATCGACTGCGGCAATACTCGACTGCGCACGCGCCCGTCATAGCCTTTTTCGATGCCCTCGACAATATCAGTGAACACACTGGAATAAGGCGCAGGCACATCCGGATAGAGGACGGCGATATCCGCCTCCTCGGCAAATGCTGAGGGGGCGGCGATAGCCAGGCACAGATACAAACCAACGAGCGGGATTACCCCAATCGCAAGTTTATATACGGCCAATACCGAGAGCCTTCCCATCGTTAGCACTGTATCCCTATATCCAAAGTACCATTCCCTGGCTCATACCTGTCATGCCGTGGGTACGGCTCTTTCTTCAACACCGACGTATTCAATATCATCGCAGCGTAAAGGCAAAAATCCCCCGGTTGTTCGTTCACGGTATTCGCTATAACAGGCATGCACACCGGAATTGACGCACAAGCTGAACAAGAGGTATCCGTCAAAGGGCTCGAAGCCGAGATCCAGCAGAAACGCACTGATATACCCGGCCAAATTCATCGACTCCCCGTATTCTTCCATTAAATAGTCATTTATCTGCCAGGCCAATTCCATTACTGGCCCGTCGTCAAAATTGAGCTGCTTCGACAAGGCACTCATTGCC
>JAUXCW010000255.1 GCA_030618705.1 Gammaproteobacteria bacterium
CTGTCGGATGCATCGCGAATGAGCTCCGGGGCGACACGCTCGCGCTTCCAGGCATGGGGGTTGTCGGCGGCTATTTCGCTGAAGCGGCTATACAGCCGTGCCAACCGGTCCCGGTGCTCCGATACCGTCCAACCGTTGGCGGCGCGAAAGGCGTTTTCCATAATGGCGTAATAGCCCACCGGCATATGCCCGAGGGCGGCAACTTCCAGGGGGTGATAGAGCTCGACATCGGGCTCCAGCACCACAACGGGAACGGCATCGTTGGGGGTATCACTCACCTCGATACCGGTAATCTTCGAACGCAAATCACGGTACTTGGCCTCACCGCCGGCGACGACGGCAATCTCGAAATCACCACGGGCTATGCCGAGGCAGGCCTCGTTGAGCAGGGTCTGCTGCATGACCCCGATTTTTGCAAACACCGTTTTAGCCTGTTGCGCGCCGACGGCATCGGCGATCATCCGCCCGGGGTCGCCATAGGACCACAGGCCCTGCGGGATAAAGATCCTGTCGAGTTCATGCAAGCAGGCCGCAATGCCGGCATCGGCGCCCGCCTGGCGTACCGAGTCGATCATCAAGGCGATCGCCTCACTGGCATCGGAGGGATCATCGGTGCGCTGTTCACAGATGCCGATGCCGATTAACACCGGCGTATCAAGGTCAAGTTTTGTCATGCCCTACTCCCGTTCATTCGCCGATAAAGTTGGCGCGCCGCTTTTCCTTAAACGCCTTCGGGCCTTCACGGGCATCTTTACTCATCATGACCATGGCGGACTGTTCCATCTCGATTTTAAAAGCCTCCTCCCAGGACAGGGTATGGGAATCGAGCACGGTCTTCTTGATGCCGTACATCGCCAGCGGCGCATTGGCGGCAATGATATCGGCAAGCTCTTCGGCTCTTGCCTGCAAGTTATCGGCGCTGTGCACTTCGGATATCAAGCCGATCTCCTTTGCCTCCCGGGCGCACACCGGTTGCGCGGTCAGCAGCATTTTCATCGCATTGGCGTAGGATATCTGCCGTGCCAGCCGCACCATGGTACCGGCGCCGGGCACCAGGCCGGCTTTCGGCTCCGGTACGCCAAACACCGCGTGCTCCGCCGCGATGCGCACATCGGTGGCGAGGGTAATTTCGCAGCCACCACCGAGGGCCCGGCCGTTGATAGCGCCGATAATCGGTTTGTACAGGGGCTCCTGTTTCAACATCGCCTTGTCGACCATCATCGGGTCGGCCAGCAGCTTTTCCTCTATCTCGTTCTCGGGTTGTTTCGCACCGGTCCACAGGCGAATCACCCCGCCGAGGTCGCCGCCGCAGCAAAAGTCCTCGTCGCCGCTGGCGGTCAACACGGCCACCCTGACATTTTTATCGAGGCGCACCTCACGCCACGCCTCTACCAGGCCGACAAACACCTCGGCGTTCATGGTGTTTTTTGCCTCTGGCCGATTGATGGTAATCCATGCGGTGTGGCCGCGTTTCTCAAACAGTATCGCCGACATGAGCTGCCTTCTTCTCTATATAGGGTATAGGATGGAATGGCGCTGACTTAAGCCCCTTGTCGAACTAGTCCCCAGGAATCACGTCATCCCGGCAGTCTTCAGGCCGGGATCCACGCCCTTAAAACCTGGATTCCAGCCAAAAGAACGCTGGAATGACGGAGCTTTTTGCTAAAGTCAGTGCCATTCGGGCCAGAATGGTGATTTGCTCGAGCCGGCCTCTATTGCGCAGCCTGGTATACACTGCGCCCACCGACAACGGTTTCCAGCACATCGATATCCCTGATGCCCATGGGGTCGGTCAGCGGATCGGCGGAGAGAATGATCAAATCGGCCCACTTGCCCGGCTCCAGCGAGCCGCGGTTGTCCTCCTGGAATACCTGCCAGGCGGCATCGATGGTTACCGCACGCAGTGCCTGCATCGGTTCGATCCGCTGCTGCGCACCGATGACCTTGCCACTCGAAGAAATCCGGTTGACGGTACTCCAGATCAATAACATGGGATCCATCGGCACCACCGGGGAGTCGAGGTGAACACTGAATCGCATACCGCGATCCTGTGCCGAGCGCGTCGGGCTCATGCGCGCCGCCCGCTCCGGCCCCATAAAGATATCCCGGTGGCGATCACCCCAATAATAGGTGTGCGCCGAGAAAAAGCTGGGGGTGATACCCAGCTCCCGCATCGCATCGAGCTGGTCTTCCCGCGCCATCTGGGCATGGATCAGGATTAAACGGGGATCGTCGACGGGATGATTTTCCTGCGCGGCGCTAAAAGCCGCGATGACGTTGTCGATTGCCGCATCCCCATTGGCGTGTATCGCCAGCTGCATGCCCGCCCGGTGATATTTATCGACCAGATTGAACAAGTCCTCCCGATTGACCACCGGGTGGCCACGATAGTCCGCATCACCGTGATAGGGCACGTAATAGGGTTCGCCAAGGTAACCGGTGTAACCCTGGATGCTGCCGTCGGAGATAATTTTTACGGCGCCCACGGTAAATCGATCAGTGTCGTACTCGGCGGGATTGAAGCTGCCGTCGAGCAGTTGTTCCCCCAGCAGCTCTTCGAAACCGAACACCACCTGGCGAAACGGCACCATTTTTAGTTTATCCGCCAGAAATAGACCCTGGATCATCTTGCCGTCGGCGCCACCGCTCTGGGCCGTGGTCACGCCCACACTGGCATACTGCGCACTGGCCAACTCGATCATATGCAGAAAATCCATCACGCCAAAATCCATGGCGCTCTCCTGCAACGGGCGCATGGCCGCTTCCTGCACCAGGCCGTTGAGTTCGCCATCGGCATCGCGGCCGATGGTGCCGCCTTCCGGATCCGGCGTCGACTTGTCGTAGCCTATCTCTGCCAGGGCCGCGCTGTTGGCGACGCCCATATGGCCAGAAATGTGCCAGATGTAGATCGGTCGATCTGCCGATATCGAATCCAGTTCGGCCCGGGTCGGGTGACGCATCTCGGCAAGGCTGGTATCGTCGTAGCCAAAACCCAGCACCCACTTTCCGTCCGGCGTCTTTTCTACCTGCTGAGCCAGCCGCGCCAGCAGTTGCTCCATGGTTTCGAGATCACCGATCGGCGGGCTGTTGAGATCCGCCGCCAAGGCCACCAGCCCGGTACCCGGGAAATGGCCGTGGGCATCGATGATACCCGGCATCAAGGTCTTACCCCGCAGGTCGCTGACGATAGTATCGCCATCGACCATGGCCTGGATTTCCGCGCTGCTGCCCACGGCGACGATGCGGCCCTCGTCGATAAACACCGCTTCGGCGATGCTGTTGTCGGCATTCATGGTCAAGACCTGGCCGTTGATAAAAGCCCGTCGGTCCGGTGGGCTCTCGTAGCTGATGTACAACCACATCGCCAGGGCAGCGAGCACAACGGCACCGAGTATGCCTCCGAGAATTTTCAGCATAACTTGCATCCTGAGTAAATAATTTATTGATCTAGCGAGTGAGAAAACGCCTCAACCAGCTCTCTTCCTGCTTGCCCTGTGCGCGCAGCAACAACATATCCCCCACCAGCTCTTCCACCCTGGCGGCTGTCTCTTCACGGACTGACTTTTGCACATTCAGGGGCACGCTTTTCTTGCCGCTCAGGTCCGGTACCGATACCGGCTCGCCGAAGGCCAGAAAGCAACGATGGGGTTTTGGCAGCATGGTGGAAAACATACCGGCGGGCAGCGGCGGTATCAGGTCCTCACGGATTTTTTCCTTGAGCCCCAGGCTGTCGAGTATTTTTCCGGTCCAGCCCTCGAGCAAATCTTTGCCCTCGAATACATGGTCATACCAATCGTCTGGGCCCACCAGGCCGAAGGGGGTGATATTGTAGCCATGCAGCGCCGCCATACGGACAAAGCCATAGCGCTCGCGCCATACCAGGCTGTATTTTTCCTCTTCTCGTTTGTTGGCCTCGGCCGCGCCGCCGGGAAATACCAGCAAATCTTCACCGGCCTCCATCAGGGCACTGCAAACCCTGGGGTTGGCCAGTACCATGCCGTTACTGATCATGCTGCTGCGGGTATAGGTCTGGAACCAGGCCTTATCTCCCATCGGCCGGGGGAAGCGCCCGGTTTCGTGGTAGAGCTCCGGCAGGATGATCATACCGTCCAGGCCGAACATGGCGTGGTTGCCGATAAATAGCGTGGGCTCGTCGGGAATATTTTCCGTGCCGACGACCGTGGGCGAGAAATAACGGCTGACCACGCTGTGCAGCCGGCCATAGGTTTTTTCGTCCGGCCCGTCAAAATCCAGAAATGCCTCGATCAATTCATCGAGTTCATCATCGTTAAAGGCCTGGTTGTCCTGCTTTGCCACCGAAGTCTCCTTGCTGTTTGATTCCATGGGTGTCCCGCTTTGTACGCCCGGCATTGTAACGTCATTCCTCGCGGCAATCCGGATAATGTGGCCAGCGCACCCAATCTGTTTTAATATTCGCGTATTAATTCATGGAGGAGGGATCATCGTGGCCCGCGAACCCGAAGACATCACCATCGAAGACCTGGCCAGGCCAGTACTGAGCGACCTGCAGCAAGGCGCCCTCGACTACGGCGAGAGCCTGGAGCTTGAGTTGAGCCGGGAGTCGATTCTCGAAGAGGCCATGGCGAAAACCGGGCTGTCGGATTTCGGCCCCGATGACTATCTCGAACGCCTGGATTTACTACTGGACGAATGGAACAGCGACGCCGGCCTCACCGGTATCGGCCGCCTCAGCCTGCGCAACAAGTTACTGCTGTTTGCCTGCAACAGACTGCTGATTCGGGACACCCTTGAAAAACACCCCGAAATCCACGACATCGAGATCGAGCGACCCATCATCGTCAT
>JAUXCW010000124.1 GCA_030618705.1 Gammaproteobacteria bacterium
AGTGCCGACGTGACACCGCTGGCCTGGCAAAGATCCAATCACAGCAAGCAGCATCCCGGCCTATCTGGAACGCCTCCCCGCCGGGTTTTATTTCGATATCGCTGACGGCGCCATGCAGAACCAGGGTCGGCCCCTGCGTGACAGCTTTTTCCAGCGGTAGATGCAAGGTTGGTTCATCTTCGACAAGCACTTCATCATCAACAAGCAGTTCATCATCAACTAATTGATCATCGACAGTATTTTTATCGGCGTGCCGGGAGGCCTCTTTCACCGGAACGGCTGCGACATCGGTACTGTCCTGCTCCCCGTCCTCCCAGGGCAACAGGTAGAGCGGCTGGCTGATGTGCTGCGGCAACAGCTCTGCCCCACGCACCGTGGCAGGCAGCGCATCCTCCATGAGCTGTTTGCTGAGTATGATCTGGCCCGGTTGCGCCAACTCCATCAAGGCCACCGACTCTTCGACGACATCGCCAAAAATACTCGCCCCTTTCACCAGGCATGGACCGCTGTGTACACCGACCCTGGCGGCGTGCCCCCTGTCGCCACAAAGCTTGCGCTGGATACCGATTGCGGCCATACACGCATCGTCGATATCCGGGAAACAAGCCATAATCTGCATGGCGTCAACCGAGATGACACGGCCACGAAAACTCTGGCTGAGCAGCCGGAGAACCGCTATATGCTGGTCCTCCCAGGCGTCTTCCGGCGAGTCGACAACGCCGGAGATATCCGCATATAAAATGCCCAATTTGAAAGTTTTTGCGCCCATGACCAGCCTTGTCGCGTACAGGATGTCTGGCGGAAAAGCGAAAGCCTTGCCATGCTTCCCGTCCTCCCCGTTATAATAACCCACACTCCTGTTATTATCCCGGCATGGACAAGTATTTGGCAAACCCGGCCCGCCTGTTACCTCTCGTGGTAAGCGCCCTCGCCCTGCTCGGCATCTGGCAGCAACAGCCGGACGCCACCGATTGGCGCATCGCCTACGCCGACCCACACCGGCAAGCCGATGGCGAGACGGCCGGGTTTCATAGTCAATTTGTCTCCTCCGCCAGCGACCTGTTCGTCCACGCGGCTTCGATAAGCGCGTTACCCGACGGCAGCTTGCTGAGCGCCTGGTTCGGCGGCAGCCGCGAGGGCGGACGAGACGTGAATATCTACGGTGCGCACTACGATCCAGCGACCGCACGATGGGGCGACGATATCATCCTCGCCTCCCGGGAGAGCACCGAGAAAGCGGTGCAGCGCACCATACGCAAACTGGGTAACCCCGTGGTAAGCCAGGCGCCGGACGGTAAACTCTGGCTGTTCTACGTCTCCGTATCGGTGGGCGGCTGGGCCGGAAGCGCATTGAACGCAAGCTACTCAATCGACGGCGGCAGGACATGGACCGCCCCGACAAGACTTATCACCAGCCCCTTCGCCAATATCAGCACGCTGGTCAAGGGCACGCCGATCTATTACCGCGACGGCTCCATCGGCCTGCCCGTCTACCATGAATTCCTCGGCAAATTCGCCGAGTTGCTACGCCTCGATGCCGACGCTCGGGTACTCGATAAAATCCGCATCAGCCATGGCAAGCACTCCCTGCAACCGGTGATCGTGGCCGCAAGCAGCGGTAGCGCCGTCGCACTCATGCGCTATGCCGGGGCGCCGCCGAAAAGACTACTGGCCAGCCCCAGCGACGACGGCGGCAAGTCGTGGTCGACACCCCACAAAACAAACATCGCCAACCCGAACTCGGCGCTGGCGGCGGTGCGACTCGAAAACGGCGATATTCTCGGGGTGATGAACGACCTCGATGACGGCCGCCACCAACTCAGTTTGCTTCGATCCAGCGACAACGGCGAAAACTGGCGTCTACTACAGCGCCTCGAGGGCCACGGGCAGGGGCAGCTACAGCCACGGGAAACGTACACCAGGCAACTGGAAGCGGATTTTATCGACAGCGCGGGACCCGGCGCCCGGGCCCTGTGGCAAGAGTACAGCGCGAGGCTGGATAAACGCGTTTGCAGTGACGACCTCTGCCGCTTTATCTACGACTACCCCTATATGATTCGCAGCCCCAACGGCGACTACCATATCGTCTACACATGGAATAAAAGCTTTATCAAACACCTGCGCTTCAACCAGGCCTGGCTGGATACACTGTAATGCACAGCCAACTCTATGCCGGCCTGTTTTGTACCCTGCTGCTGTTCCTGCTGCTTCCTGTCGGGCGCCTGGGGCCGGCGGCCAGGGCGGCCCTGCTCGCGGCGCTCGGCCTCGCCGTACTGGTCCCCATCGAAGGGGTGAACCTGACCATGCGAATCAGGGCCATCAGCGGCGATCTGTCGGTATTCAGCGTCTACTGGCTGGCCTGCGCCAGCGCGGGGCGTTTTACCGCGATATCCAGGCTGGCGCCGCCGCGGCAGACCCGCACGGCGGCCCTCACAATAGCCATTGCGGCATTGTTTCTCTACCCCGCCACCCTGGGACTCAGCCAGTGGGACCCCTATCGCCTGGGCTACGATTTCTACCTGCCGATGTTCTGCGCGGCCCTGGTCGGAGTCATGATCTGGACGGGCCAGCGCTTTACCGCGATGGCGGTAAGCCTGTGCCTGGCCGCCTATGCGGTTCGCCTGCTGGAATCTGAAAATCTGTGGGACTACCTGCTCGACCCCTGGCTCGCGGGGTATGCGTTTTACCGCCTGGTGAAGAACAGAACCCGTGGGACGGCTTAGGCTGAAGCTTCCGGCGTTGCCGCTGCGGGTTTTCGCGGCAGCATACGCGCAGCGAGTGCTATTACGCTAAACATCAGCACATTACCCACCAGGCCCGTGTAATAGAGGTCGAACGGCAGGCGCAGCGCCGGGGGCAATACCTCATATTTTGCCAGTACACTCCAGGCGGTAAACGACATTGTCGCGGCGATGCCCAGCCAGACCGCCCTGCTGTCCCCCGATTTAGCCAGGAAACCATACAGGTAGAGGCCCAGCAAACCGCCGCCGAACAGGGACACCAGGATGGTCGCCGTATCCTGCAGGGTTTTGGTTTCGGCGCGCATTATCAACAGGGCGCCAAAAACCATACACAGGGAAACCACCACGGCGAGCGTCCAGGCGACCACCAGATAGTGCCGGTCCTGCCTGCCGGGCGCCAGGTGTCGCTTGTAGATATCCGTCACCGACACGGTGGTGACGGAGTTGATACTCGAGTCCAGCGAGGACATGGCGGCGGCCAGGGCCGCGGCGATAACCAGGCCCAATAGCCCCTTGGGCAGGTAGTTGATGATAAAGTACGGCATGATCTGCTCCGCCTTGCGGCTGCCGTCGAGAATCTGTGCAGAAATTTCTGTGGGGTAGTACTGGAACAGCACGTAGAGACTGGTGCCGAGAAACATGTAAAACGCCCAGATCGGCAAGCTGCCGAGCACACAGACCAGCAAGCCTCGCCGCGCCTGCTGCAGGCTGCTGGCGGCGCAAAAACGCTGTACCGTGTTCTGGTTACTGCTGTACTCGGTCAGCCAGTTGGTCAGCCCCAGCAACAACATCATGGTCGCGGTTTTCTCCGACAGGGAAAACCCCCAGCCCACAGGGACTAACTCTCCGCCTCGCAACTCGGCAAAAGACAGCTTGTCGTCGCTGATCGCACGTTCCCAGATGCTCGCCAGGCCTCCGGGCACGAGATCGACAATCACATAGAGGCAGAGTATACCGCCGAGCAGTAAGACGATGGTTTGCATCACATCCGTCCAGATCACAGCATCGATACCGCCGATGACGGTATAAAACGCCACGAAAACACCTGCTGCCCAGATGGCGGTAACCGGGTCCAGCCCCACGACCTCCTGAATCAGCAGGGCCAGGAGATAGAGGATGGTGCTGATGCGAACCAGCTGCGCCAGGATAAATGCCAGGGCGCCGTAGACCCGGATCGAAGGGCCGTAGCGTCGTTCCAGGAATTCGTAGGCACTGGTGGCATTGCCCTTGCGAAAATGCGGCAGGAACACCCACGCCGCGACCAGTACGGCCACGGGGAGCAACAGGTTTGGCAGAAAGCGAAGCCAGGATGTTTTGTAGGCATCGCCGGGATAGGCAATAAAGGTGATCGAACTGATGGAGGTCCCGACCAGGCTCAAGCCGATAACCCAACCGGAAAAACGCCGCCCACCGAGAAAGTACTCCTCGGTGCTGACGTTGCGGCGGGAAAAGTAGAAGCCCAGCCCGAGCACCACCGCCATATACAACAGCAGCACGACTTGATCGATACCGCTCAGGTTCATCGCTCAGGCGCCAGCAGGGTAGCGATCACTTCTCTTCTCGTCGCCGGGCCTCACCCACCGTATTGTGATAGAACATATACTTGGTGGTCTCGTAAATGCCCCTCGCCAGTTGTTTCATCTCCTCGAAGCGGTCCGGTTCTTGCGACGAGATATCCTCCGCGGGTTGGCCGGAATTCAAGTCGTGCATTTTCGCGTCGCTGCCGTCGTAATTCATACGCACCATATAGTCGCGGCTGACGGCGCCGATAACCGGAAAACGCTTGTCCGCCGTCTGGGTAAACACCACGCGCTCCCCCTCTGGCGCCGGGATATTGATGTCTCGCCCCATAGTGGAATTGAGATACTCCAGGCCCAGAATACCCGCCACCGTGGGGAACATATCGACCAGGCTGGTCGCCTCCTCGATAGTCCGGTGTTGCAACAGGGCGGGGGCGTAAATCATATGGGGAACGTGCAATCCATCGAGGTCCAGCGCCTCGTAGAACGGGCCCATGAACGGGGTGGTGGTGATGCGATTATTGTGGTCGCCGAACAGCACAAAGATGGTGTTTTCGAAGTATCCGCTATCCCTGGCAAAGTCCAGCATCCGGCCAATATTGAAGTCGAGCAAACGTACCGCATTGAACTGCTCTACACTGCGAAAACCGCTTTGCCTTAGCTCCTCCTCGGCCACACTCACCACCTCGAAGCCATCGTTATCCTCCGGCACGGTAAAGGGGCGATGGTTGGCTGCGGTCTGGATATAGGCGAAAAACGGCTTGTCGTCGGGCAGCCGGGAGAGAATAGTGTCGACCTCGCGGAACAGGCTGAGATCGGAAATGCCCCAGACATCGACAATGGGCTCCGCCCAGTGGTGCTCCTCGAACAGCTGTACATCCTTGATGCTCTGGTTGATCACGGCGCTCATATTGGCCCAACCGGCGCTGCCGCCGATAAAATACAATTTGCGGTAGTCGTCAAAGGCATTGAGTACCACGCGCTGCTCGGCGATCATCGGGTTTCGCGTCGCCGTCTGCACCGCGGATACATCCGGCAAACCGGTAATACTGGCGAATACGGTCTTCGCCGTACCGGACACGGGCACGTAGAAATTCCTGAAAAACCAGCCGTCCTCGGCAATGCCATCCAGGTGCGGGGTGGGCTTCAAGGGGTTGCCATAGGCACCGACCCGGCTGGCGCCGAGTGATTCCAGCATAATAAAGATGACGTTGGGAGGCCGGTCGTAGTGAATACGGTGGGGCTGTGGTTCGATGATACGATCATAATCCAGGTCTTGCGGGTCCTGGTGTACTACGCCAAGGTAGTCTGCCATCGTATCGTAGTACTGCCGAACCGTATCGACATCGTAGGGATCTTCCCGCTGCTCGAAGGTATCGAAAAAGAACAGGACGGGATTGATCCCCAGGGCGGCCACGGCGGCATTGCCCGAAAAGAAAGCGTGATTCCAGCGCAGGGGTACCGGGTTGAAGATATTGAAATTGACGAAGCGGCCGAGAATTCCGCCGATCAAAACCACAATGACAATCGCTGTCCCCAGGGCGATTTGCTTACCGCTGATATGATCCCCGGGGCGCTGGATGGTATGACGTTCCAACACGATGGTCAGGGCGATAAAGCCAATCGAGGCCAGGATCCAGCCAACGGCTATCCAGATCACGGGGTAGCTTTGCCAGACCATGGTCGCCGAGATGCCGGCGTCTTCCATAAACCGCAACACGGTGGAATTGACCCGAATACCCAGATAGGCGTAATGCCCAAAGTCGAGAATATAAAAAGCCAGTACAGCAAAGACCACCAGCCCGAGGTATACCCGCGCTATATTGCGGACAAACTGGGATGTAGTGAGATTCGCCCGTGGCATATAGGCGAGCACGAACAGCGGCAGGCTCACCAGGATAGCCAGGCGCAAATCGAATTTAAAACCGATATAGAGGGTTTTCAGTAGTGTGTCGGTGTCGGGGTGGATGGAATTCCCGACTTCCGAGAAGCCAAAATAGAAAATGCCCCGCAGGATGAGGAACAGCAAAAGAAACAGCGCGACGCTGCCCGCGAGAAATTGAATACGTCTGGACTTCCACCAGGCCATCGGCCCACCCCGGTCATAGTTGAAAGTCGGCCATTCTATGCAAATTCATCGCTATAAGCTAACGCCGGTAGAGCGGCCTAGTATCGATCCTGGCGCGCCAGGATCGCCCGGTGCTCCAGTTCGACGGGCGTGGTATGGAGTAGTTTGAGAATTTCCTGCTCGGAGAGGGCCTTGCCGAACAGCCAGCCCTGGATATAGCGACACCCCAGGTTCGACAGATACTCGAGTTGCGTGCGACTCTCCACGCCCTCGGCGACGATATTCATTTTCAGTCCCTGCGCCATGGCCACGATGGCATCGACCAGACAGGCGCCGTTACTTTCATCGAGTGTACTGACAAAACTCTGGTCGATTTTTAGCGTATCGATCGGGTACTGGTGGAGATAGCTCAGGGAGGAATAGCCGGTGCCGAAATCATCGAGGGCAAAGCTTATCCCCTTCTCGCTCAATTGCTCCAGCTTGCGTGTGATGTGCTCCTGGTCCTTGAGCAAGACGTTTTCCGTAATCTCCAGTTCCAGCCATTGCGCCGGAAAACCCACTTGTTCAATGGTGTTCAAGACAAACTCGACGAAATCCTCTTGTTCGACCATGAGCGGAGAAAGATTCACCGCCAGTTTCATCGGCGGTAGACCGTTGGCGAACCAGGACTTGGCCGTGCGGCAGGCATGGCGCAACACCCATTTATCGACTTCGATAATCAAGCGAATCTCTTCAGCCACGGAAATGAACTCCGAGGGGTACATCAGGCCACGCTCGGGGTGTTCCCAGCGCACTAACACTTCTACCCCGGAGATACACTGTTTGACCAGGTCGACCTGGGGCTGGTAGAAAAGACAGAGCTCGTCATCACTGATCGCGCGGCGGATATCCCGCTCCAGGCTCAGCCTGAAGGCGGGTGAGCTGCTCATATCCGGGGAAAAAATACAGTAGCTGTCGCGGCCGTTGGCCTTGGCGTTGTACATGGCGATATCGGCGTTCTGTATCAGGGCCTCCATGTCCTCCCCCGCCTCGGGGAACATGGCGATACCGATGCTGCAACCGATATAGATTTCATGGCCCTTGACGTGAAAGGGTTGCTTCAGGGCATCGATAAACTTGCCGGCAATCTGCTCCACGCCCTCGATATTGGCCACCTCGGGAAACAGCAGGATGAACTCGTCGCCGCCAAATCGCGACAGGGTATCGCTGCCGCGCATACAAACCAGCAGGCGCTGCGCCACAGATTGCAGCAAGCGGTCCCCCAGGGTGTGGCCGAGGGTATCATTGACGATCTTGAACCGGTCGAGGTCGAGAAACATCACGGCAAACGGGCTGTTATTCCGCTTGGCGTTGAATATCGTTACCGAGAGTCGATCCTTGAACAGCACGCGGTTGGGCAGGCGGGTCAGCAAATCGTGGTAGGCCTGGAAGTTGATGAAATCCGCTGCCTCCTTGCGCTCGGTGACATCACGTGCGGTGCCGTAGAGCAGTAACTCGCCGTCCTCAAGGTCGGGTATGCCCTCGTGGGGGTTGCGCGAGGCACTCACCGTAATCTCGAAATAGTGTTTTCTTTGATAGAGCCCGTTGCTCTTCAGGCACAGCTCGCAACTCGCCAGTTGCTCGCCGTCCTGCACTACATGACTGAAAAACAGGCTCGCCCTCTCCTCGTCATCGCTCTCTACCAATTCCACGATATGCTGGCCGATCAATGTCTCCGGCCGATAATTGAGCAGGGTTTCCGCCCTTTCGTTGATAAAGCTGATGTGGCACAGGTGATCCAGCACAAACACCAGGTCGGGGGAGTTATTGACGATAAACCGGTGCAACTGTTCGGACTTGATCAGCTGCTTGTGCATATCCTGATTGTCTTGCTGCAGGCGCCGTTTGCGGAGCGCGTTTTTTAGCGTGGACAGCAGCTCTTCGGGAGCATAGGGTTTTTTGACGTAATCGTAGGCGCCCTGCTTGAGCACCGTGCTGACCGAGTTGAAACTGGACTCGCCGCTCACCACGATGACCAGGGTATCGATGTCCTGCCGGTTGATAAAATCCATCACCCCATGACCGTCGACCTCCGGCATATTGAGGTCGAGCAGCAGGACGTCGAAGGACTCCCGCTGCAGCCTGTCGATAGCCTCTGCGCCGGAATCAGCCACTGTCGGGTGGCAATCATACAGCTCCAACAGGCCACTGAGGCTTTCACGCATACGGGGATCATCGTCCACCAGCAGCACGCGAGCATCGGCAAGATTGTTAGGCATACCCACAAATCCCTAGTAACTTATTGTTTTTATTTGCTTTATGCAATCTGCCGCCATAGGAAGAAAGGTTCGCGGCGCCGGCTCCCACGCTTGTTAAGTCGCCCTGGAGAAATGCGCCAGCGCCAATTTAGCATTTTCAGAGCCTACTTTGGCAAATATACCTGAAATTCCGTGCCCAGGGGGCCTGTACGATAAGCGATTTTACCCTGTAATTTGTCGAGCAGGGTTTTTACAATACTCAGCCCGAGGCCACTGTGGCCCTCTCCCTTGGTGGATTGTACCGGTTTGAAGATATTCTTGCGCACCTCGTCGCTGATGCCCTTACCGTTGTCAGTCACCACGATCGCCGAATACTCGCCGCTGTCCATATAGACTTCACCACGGGTTTCAATCCGTATCCGACCCCCGTGTCCCACAGCCTCTATCGCGTTACTGAGTAAATTGCGCAAGATTTGCTGAATCGCCCCCTCCTCCCCCCTGACCTCGACGGGTCCCGGGTCGGTATCCAGCGTCAGCTCTATAGCCCGGGGTTCGAGCAGGGTGGCGCGATAGGCATGGAGTAGCCGCTCCACGACCTGGTTGATATCGACGATGGCCGTCGGCTCACCGGCCCGCTCGGGGCTGGACCAACCCCGGAGCAAGCCCGTAATCCGCTGCAACTCCTCGCCCATGATGTCCAGCTCATTGTAATGCTCGCCGTGCTGATCCAGCTTGTGGGCGAGAATACCCAGGTAGTTGCTGATAATACTCAGCGG
>JAUXCW010000215.1 GCA_030618705.1 Gammaproteobacteria bacterium
CCCGAGCTGGAAAAGATCCAGTCGGAACAATCGGTTGTGGTGGGGGGCTACGGCGCACTGGTGGTCAACAACCGGCCACGAAACATTCCCTGGTACCTGCCGGAACAGGCCGGCCTCAACCTGTTGGTCAGCGTTCTGGGCAGCAACCCGGAGTACCAGCCCTACGGCGTGCAGAAGTTCGCCTGGAACCCGCAAACACGCAAACTGGAAAATGCATGGGTCAATACGAAAATCAGCTCGCCCAGCTGTGTCCCGCTGGTCAGCCTCGGTTCAAACCGGGTGTATTTGATCGGAGCCAGGGACAACCAGTGGACCCTGGAAGCGATGGACTGGGCGACCGGTCGCTCGGATTTTCACTATGTCATCGGCGGTCAACGCTACAACGTATTGTTTTCGGGCACCCAAATGGACGAGGACGAGCGAATCAATTACGGCTCGCCCTGGGGCCGCGTTCGCCTCGCTCCCAAAGACGAGTAAATTGGCGAAAAGTATGCCCTCGCAACGCCATAACAGTGAGCGAATAGTGTTTGTTTATAGGACTAGCGTCCTATAAACTTAGTTCGTAAGCATACACCGCCGGTGTCGCATCAGGTATCGACACCCTGGGTCATGCGGTTTATTCCTGGTAGAGGAGAATAAATAAAATGAAAACCACTATTCCCGGCTCAAGTCTGCGCCCAGTCGCGATTGCCACCACGTCACTACTCACCTTGCTCGGCGGCGTATCGGCGCTGGCTCAGGACAGGATGCTCGAAGAGGTACTGGTAAGCGCACAGAAAAAGACGGAAAGCGTACAGGATATTCCCGCAACCGTTAACGCGATATCCGGCGAGACCCTGGATAATTTTCAGATTCTGGACTTCAGCGAAACCGCCGAGTTGATCCCGGGCTTGGAACTCACCACCGTCGATGCCCGCCGCAGCACCATTACCTTGCGCGGCATTCAATTCGACCCGGTGAACACCGCCACCTCACCCATCAACGTCTATTGGAACGGCACGCCGATAAGGCCCAATATCGCCTTCCAGCCGGTTTACGACCTGCAACGGATGGAAGTACTACGCGGACCACAGGGCACCCTGCAAGGCCGCACCTCGCCGGCGGGCCAGATCAATATCGTCACTCGACGCGCCAATGTCAGCCAATTTGACGGCTATGTGCGCCAGACCTTTCAGGACAACGCCGGCTCCAACACCCAGTTTGGCGCCAGCCTGCCGCTTATCAAAGATACCCTCGCGATTCGCCTGGCGGGCCTTTACGATGACAACGAGGGCCAACAGGGAGAAAACCTGAATACCGGGCAACAGGATTCCTATCTCAGCAGGGGCGGCCGCGTGACCCTGGATTGGTTCGCCGGGGACAGCTTCGACGCGTCCCTGGTCTACGACTACCGCAAGACCAACACGGTTGTCCTGGACACTGTCGACGGCATTCCCGTCACCACCGGCACCGGCCCGGTGATCTGGACCGGTGTCGTAAAGCCCTATGACAGGGAAGACCGTGAGGCCATTGCACGGGCGCCCTACGACAACGATGCCAATAGCCAACTGATCTCACTGGCGATGGACTGGGATATCGGCGACCTCACCCTGAGCTCTGTCTCCGGCTACCAGGACAACGAAAATAACGGCTTATCAGACTCCTTCAAGACCAGCAACAATGTGGGAGCCGACGTACCGTTGACCTCGTTCTCCACTCCCCAGGAAGTGCTCGGCAGCAGCTATGTTTTCAGCCAGGAACTGCGCCTGGCCAACAACAATGCGAATTTCTGGCAGTATATCGTCGGCCTGTACTACGACAAAACCCACACCCTCAACCAGGCAATTGTCGATATCCCCTTTGTCACCCCCGCGACCGCCAGCCCTTGCGGATATCGCGGTTCATGTACGTTCCTCAGCGATATTCCGGTCGACCAGGAACTGGCCGCGGCGTTTATGCACAACACCCTCAACTTCACCGAGAATACCAACCTGCAATTTGGCCTGCGTTACCAGCACAATAGCTATCGCTCCGCGGTCAACCGATTTGCCGACGGCGCAGCCCTGGGTGACGCGCTGGCGGGACAGGACAACATCAGCGAAAACGCGCTCACCGGCTCACTGAAGATAAGCCATTTCTTCGCCAACGATATCATGGTGTACGGCTCCTACGACCGGGGTTACCGCCCGCCCGGCATTACGATTACGCCGACCGTGTTACCGGGCGACTTACTGCCCTTCGACGATGAGACCAGCGATTCACTGGAGATCGGCTTTAAATCTACCCTGGCGGACGGCGTCTTCCGCCTCAACGGCTCGATCTTCTACCAGACCTTCGACGGCTACCAGGCCCACGCCGGGGACATTTTCTGGAAGAGTGCCCCGGGGGGACAGCAGAAAATCCTCGGCGGCCTCACCTACAATGCCGACGCCATCGTACAGGGTGTCGAGCTGGAGTTTACCCACCTGCTGGGTGAGCGTTTCTCCTGGGGCGGCGGTGCGAGCTACACCGACAGCCGCTTCAAGGACGGCGAAACCGGGCCCTGCAATGACCCCACTCAATTGGCCGGGCTCCCCGTCGGCTCTGTCGCCAACTGTGACATCGGCGGCGACCAGATTGCCGCAGTTCCCTATTTCTCCACTGTCCTGCATGGCGATTACTATGTTCCTTTCGGCTCCACCCAATGGTATGTCCGCGGTCTGTGGACCTACCAGAGCAATATCACCAACGAATTCGTCGACGGCAAGGAGATCCCCTCGTACTCGGTCGTCAACCTCTACACGGGTTTTCGCGCCGCCAGCATGGCATGGGATCTCAGCCTCTGGGCGAAAAACCTGCTGGACACCCAGGAACAGTCCCAGCTGAGAAACAACCAGACCCTGGGCCCGTTGGATCTCGGCGTGGCAGTCGCACCCATGATTCCCCAGCGCGTCGTCGGTGTGACCTTCCAGTACAACTGGGGTATCTGAGGACACGGAAAACGCCATGAGCCAGGCTTCGATTTTTTCCAACCCGGAGAGTCTGCGCAAGCTGATTACGGGGCTGATGATCTATAACGGCATCAGCCATCCGGGCCAACTGCTGGTTTACGGCACCGACGACCGCCGCCTGGTCGCCGCCGGGCTACTCGGCAGCCTTTGGCTATTCGTCGGCCTGTACCTGCTTATCAGCAAACGGCTGACGATGAGATGGGTGGTGGTATTACCGCTGGTGATGGCACTCATGGTCAGCTATAAAATCCTCACCCAGGAGCCCAACGCCTTTGCCTATATTCACGCGGCGATCGATTACCTGCTGGTTGCCCTGGGTGTACGGTATTTGCGCTTGATCAGGCCATTCGAAAAGGCAGAAACCAGAGGGGAGAACCCGCGATAACTTTTTTCAGAACTGTTTGTTGATAGCTGGAAAGCTGGCGAAGACCTTCCACTGTGGGGAATTGCAAAAGTACCTGGGCAATATCCTGGAACAGCATTCTGCGCGGCAGTCCGCGGTAGATCCCCAGATAAGAACCAAGCATTGCGGTGAATGACCGGGCCAAGTGCAGATATTCGGCGCGTATGACAATGCCCTGACGGCTGATGGCTGTGGCCAGGTTGACCGCAAGATCCAGGCGTTTGAGTAAACCCTCCTGCCCCTCATGGTAAAGAGTCAGTGCAAAGTCATAACCCAGCGGGCTGACTCCCGCATCTGACAGGGTCTTCTCAACAAGATTTACCAGCTCCTCACGGGAATCGGCAACTTTCTCCGGCTCCGCCCCCAGCTGGATAATTGCGTCGGTGATGGCGTTGGCATCGCCGCCGAGAACGGCTTGCAGGTATTTGACTGCCGGCCTCCAGATGGGACCGAGGTCGATAGTATTTCCCCAGTCGATGAAATACAGCTTCGACTGCTCGGCCACCAGGACATTGCCCGGGTGGAGGTCGCCGTGGAACTCCCGGTAGACAAACAGGTGTGAGATTACTGTGTGCAGAAACTTACGGCCCAGCTTGCGCCGCGCACCCCTGCCCCTGCGTCCGGCATCGCGCGGAAAAGCGCTGTTGAGGCTGGCCGATGAATCGACAAACTCCATTTCGATTATACGCCGCGTGGAGTTGTAAACCATGGGCACATGCCAGTCGTCTGTCGAACTGGCCCGCCGGGCAAAGCGAGCCTGGTTTACCGCTTCTGCCTCGAAATCCAGCTCCTCGCGAAACCCCTCTACAAACACATCGACCTGGCCCAGCCAGGAAGAGAAAAATGGCGACAGCCTGGAGTGGGGCGCCCAGTAATGGCTGCTGAGAATGGCCAGCTTTATGACCGTTTTCCCTATAAGAAACTCTCGCTCCAGGTTGTGCCGGCCTACTTTTACAACAACCGGGGTTAACAGCGTTTCACCACGTTTATTGGTAGAGGGTTTTTGTGCCAGATACACCGATGCAATGGAACCTGATTTCAGCGGTTTACCGGCATCGAAACTAAAATAGCGCTGGTTGGGCAACTCACCGTAGCACTCCAGGAATGCCTGCTCCACATCGGCCGCAGACATCGGCTCGACGTCTTCCTGAAAGACTGCAAGCGCCTCGCTTATCTCCTCTGGCAGAAAGTCTGAACTGGCAGCGGCCACCTGCGCCATTTTGATAAAGAACGGGCCAAACTCTCGCACCATCTGCGCGACGACTTCGGCTTGTTCCTTATGGTCCCTGGGATCGGTGTCGAAAAACCGCCGAATATGGCGCAGGGCGCCAATCTGGCGACGAAAAATCACCAGGTCCTGGCGTATTACCTGGGTGCTTTGCAATATTCCCCGCATACGGTCGTCATTGACCTGGCGCAAATCCTTGAGCTGGTTGAGAACCTGAACGATCAGCGGCTCGTAGGTATTGATAAAAATGCGCAATACGTCCAGGCTTATTTCCCCCAAACCTTTAACTTCCGGGTCGGCCATCAACTCATTAAAAAATTTCCAGAATTCCTCGGTGATTTCCGCGGGTATGGCCACCACGCTGCGGGCTGTCACCTGGTCAAGCAGAAAGCGGAGCAGGTTTTCCGTGCTCTCCTCGTTGGGCAGCAAATTGCCGCTGCGCATGCGGCTGGTAAGATGGCGCAGTTGCAGTGTTACCGGGTGATCGCGCAAGGCGAGAAAAAGTTCATCCAGCGCCGATTCCAGTTCCGCTTCAGAGATTTCGGATTTGCGATTGATCAGTTCTGTTAGAGGCGACAGGGACCGGTAGATTTTAGCCACGCCCACGGTGAAATCACCCGAGGAGCGAGCCAGGCGAAGAGTCTGGTCCTTTAGTGCCGGAAGAAACTCCTCCAGCTTGAATTGGTCACCGGTGGCGACAGGTTTCCGCTGTGTTGGCAAACGACCCCCCGGCTAATTTCGCAAGAGAAATTAGCGTTGACATGGTTGATAAGAAAAAGACTGCCTGAGGGGATTTATAGGTTTTTTTACCTGCTGGCAGCCGGTACATTTTCCCCTATTTAAGGGCCTGCGACAAGGTGAAGTCTTATTCCGCCACCAGGGGCACTTTGCAGGGAACCTCGGCTTGGCCAATAGTCAAGGGAATCCTGCGCGCCGATAGCCAGGCTATGGCAACTGCGGCCGATTCATGGGTGTCCTGAATTGCTTCCTGCTTCCTTACCGCGGTGGTAGATAAGCTCGCCGGCCCGCAGGGTCGCCAGCACATCGGCCCCCTGCAAGCGCGTGCGCGCCTGTTGCCAGGGGCGATCCAGCAGGCACAGGTCGGCGGCTTCACCAACGGTGACGGTACGCGATGGGCCGCCGGGGCGGGCCGCGGTGCCGGTGAACAGGGCAAGCGCTCGTTCGGGCGTCAACTTCTCCGCCGCGCCCAGCAACTTCCCCCCCTGGGTACGCCGATTCACTGCCGCTCGCATCGCCAGCCAGGGATCAGGGCTACCGTAAGGGGCATCGCTGCTAGCTGCAAACGGGATACCGGCATCGAGAAAACCCTGGCAGCGATACAACAGCTCGTGCTCGACGGGCTCGACATCGAGCAGGTATCGATCCCCGCGCTGATAGATAAAGCCGGGTTGGGATACCACGGTTACCCCCGCCTGCCGCATCATCGGCAACGCATCATCCGGTGTTACCGAAGCATGCTCGATTCGATCACCGGGAAACCTCCCTGCTTCCAGCAAGGCGGTCAGG
>JAUXCW010000201.1 GCA_030618705.1 Gammaproteobacteria bacterium
CACAAATTGTCTGATCGAATTGTTAAATAACTCCAATATCGCTCGGATATCAGTCGCCTCGAAAACCTTCTCCTCAAGACGAGGCGCGTATTCTAATCACTTGCGGCCACTTGTCAACGGGTTTATGGAGACAATGGGTGAATCGCTTCCACAGCGGATCAAAAGCTCTCGCACCATCGGTAGAACTACGTGGATACGCGACTTTTTCGCCTGCTCATCCAGCGCGACACAACACCAGATCCACGAATCCGCTCGGCCAGCAGCAGTATCGCCACCAGCGCATAGCCCAACCACAGTGCGGAATCCGAGCGCACTTGCCAGGCCACATGAACCAGCACCAGCACCAGCGCCGGATAAACCACGCGGTGCAGCCGCTTCCAATTGCGCCCCAGGCGCCGCATTGACCACCGGTTGGAGCTGATCGCCATCAGCATAAGGAGAACAAACGCCAACATACCCATGGTGATATAGGGGCGCTCGCTGATCTCCTGCCAGATTTCCCCCCACTGCCAGGCGAGGATAAAAGCCACGAAGGACATAACATGGAGCGATGCGTAGAAAAAACAGAACAGGCCGAGCATACGGCGGTGGCGCAGCCACGCAGAAGACCAGCCCAAGCTGACAGCGCTGGAAAGCGCCAGTGTCAGTAGTAACAAACTGATCGCGGTATGCCCCAGGTACTCTATGACGTATTGCCCCGGATCCGGCCCCAGACGGTTATCCAGGCCCAAATAAACCAACACCGCCATGGGTAGCGAGCAGAGCGCAAAAAGGACAGCCCGGGTCCGGCCCGATCTCGCCAGCATCATTAATAATACCGCTGCAAATCCATGCCCTGGTAAAGATGTGCCACCTGCTCCTGATAGCCGTTAAAGGGTCGGGTTTCGATACGGCTGGGGTTCCACAGACTGGTGGGCAGCCTTCTTTCGTGCTTCTGGCTCCAGCGCGGGTGATCCACCGCCGGGTTGACGTTGGCGTAAAATCCATACTCCCGGGGCGACAGCTTTTCCCAGGTGGTGCCAGGCTGGCGTTCCGTGAAACGGATCTTGACGATGGACTTTATGCTTTTGAAGCCGTACTTCCAGGGCACCACCAGGCGCAAGGGAGCGCCATTCTGCGGCAATAGCTCCTTGCCGTACAAACCCACAGCGACCAGGGTAAGCGGATTCATCGCCTCGTCCATGCGCAGTCCCTCCACGTAGGGCCAATCAATAGTGGAAAACGGAGAAGCCTGACCGGGTAAGCGCTTGGGGTCATAGAGCGTGGTAAACTGCACAAACCGGGCTTTCGAGTTCGGCTCGAAGCGTGCGATCAGGTCTGCCAGGGGAAAGCCCACCCAGGGCACCACCATGGACCAGGCCTCGACACAGCGCAGGCGATAAATACGCTCCTCCAGGGCGTGGGGTTTGAGAATATCCTCCAGGGTATAGGTGCCCGGTTTACTGACCTCTCCCTCTATACTCACCGACCAGGGCGCCACAGCAAAGCTGTCCGCCAGCCGCGCCGGGTCGCTTTTATCGGTGCCGAACTCGTAAAAATTATTGTAGCGCGTGACGTCTTCAAAGGGCGTGAGTGACTCGTCGGTATAAAAACCGTCGCCCCCCTGTTTATCGACCTTACGGTAGTCGAGCTTGCCTGCCCCGGTGGCGGAACCCACTGCCGGCTCGCAACCGGCGAGCATCGCTGCGGAAGCAATCCCCGCAGCGCCGATAAACCGGCGACGATTCAGGTAGGCGGATTGCGGGGTGATTTCGCTGGAAGGTATTGATTGATCGGCTTTAATCAGCATACGTCTACATTCTCCATGACAGGAGATTAGACAGCCTGGTGGAAAAAGATTCCGCAAATATCAGGCGCGTTTTGGCCTCAAGGTCGTCCACAGTTTCAGAATTGGCCCGGATACCGCATAGGTGCTCGCCATTGACAACAGCACCAGGGGCGGATCGACGAAAACAATGGCAATAATCAGGGGAATGAGCAGCGCCATCATAAAGGGCACCCGCCCTTTGAAGTCGATACCCTTGAAACTGTGATAGGGAATATTGGTGACCATCAACACCCCGACCGCCGCGGTGACGACGCCAGCTATCACCGACAGTGAATACGGCAAGGCGGCCCCCTGCAGGCCGTTTTCGACACACAACCACACCAGGGAGGCCACCAGGGCCGCCGCCGGCGGGCTGGCCATGCCGGAAAAGTAGCGATTATCGGCAGTGGCGATCTGGGTATTGAATCGCGCCAGACGCAAGGCGGCACCCGCCACAAATATAAATGACAGCGCCCAGCCCACGCGCCCGAGGGGCCCCATACCCCAGCTGAACACCACCAGGGCCGGGGCGACACCGAAGGAAACCATATCGGACAAGCTGTCCAGCTCCGCGCCGAATGCGCTCTGGGTTTTGGTCAATCGCGCGACACGACCATCGAGGCCATCCAGGAACATGGCAACAAAAATAGCGATAGCGGCATTCTCAAACACGCCGTTCATGGCTGCCACAATCGCATAAAACCCGGAGAATAACGCCCCCATTGTAAATATGTTAGGGAGCAGGTAGACGCCACGCCGGACAACCTTGCGGCCACCCTCCGAGACCTCCTCTTCGTGCTCACCAATGGGAATGGAGGACTCGAGCTTGGACGCAGGAATTGCATCCTGCTCTGGTTTATCTTCACTCACAACGCGTTCCTTTTAATTAGTGCCCGTCCGGAAACTTCTGTTTTCGGAGATGGCTCGTATCCCAGCGGAGGCTGGGACCCACAAAAAATCAACACTGGAATCTGGATTATTCGTTCCACCAAGCCTCCGGGCCGCGCGTTGGGCGTTCAACACGGCAATCGCTTTTGTCCTAGCTGCGCAGCGCT
The DNA here is from genome assembly GCA_030618705.1 of Gammaproteobacteria bacterium. Classification (GTDB taxonomy): domain Bacteria; phylum Pseudomonadota; class Gammaproteobacteria; order Pseudomonadales; family JAHEGP01; genus JAHEGP01. The sequence continues at coordinate 2,863 of JAUXCW010000201.1, forward strand.
CCGACATCTCGGGATGACGAAACTTCCTGTTTCTGAATGCGCACTACTCAGATAATGTTGACGATGGTAAATCACCGTCGGGACCGACGCCAGTAGAATCGTCCATGACCGCAAGCTCCCAAACCACTCGCACCACCGGATCCAGCAGTCGTTGCTTGCGTGCGACCAGCCCAATATCAAAGGGCTGCAGCCGCGGGCCGGCATCCAGGATATCGATTTGATCACGCAGGGGGCTGTTCTCCAGTACCAGGCGGGGCACCACGCCTATACCAAAACCCAGGGCGACCAGACTGACGATGGCTTCATGACCGCTGACATAGGCGTAGACCACGGGGTCGATCTCGCGCCGGCGAAACCACTCCTCCAGTCGGCTTCTGGCGAGGCCGGTTTCTGCAATAATAAAGGGCATTGCCGACCAGTCCAGTGGCTCATCGGTATCGAGAAGGCCACGCAGCTGGCAATCGATGACGGGGGCGACACAGACCAGGGGTGATCGCGCAAGTAGCCGGAATCCCAGTTTATCCGGCAGCTTGCCGGGGTGAGCGGCGATGGCAAGGTCTTCCTGACCCTCGGCTATGCGGGGAATCGCCAGGGCCTGGTCGCCGGTATTGAGGTGTATTTCGATACCGGGGTACTGCATTCTGATACGCGGCAGGAAGGAGGCCAGAATCGAGTAACTTGCCGTGACCGAGCAATAGAGTCGCAATTCACCCACCGGCGACGTATGCCGATCAGAAAACCCGCTCAACAAGCCCTGCCAACGCTCCAGCGCATCTCTCGAATAGGCAAGAAACACCTGGCCACTGGCCGTCAGCTGTACACGACGATTATCCCTCTCGACAAGACGCCCCCCGACCTCGGCCTCGAGCCGCTGCAACACGCGGGTGGCCGCCGAGGGACTCATATGGTTGCGAGCGGCGGCCCTGCCGAAATGCAGCTCCTCGGCCAGATCGATGAACAGCTGCATACTCCGAATATCCATGGGCGGCCTCGTTGCAATAATCGCAACATATTATTCCATTTAATTCATTTTACGCAATCATCGCCTTGCGTTATGGTGCGGCCTCACTGATCCGCACACCCACCGAAGGAGGCTAGAAATGGCCAGCAATTACTTTAATTCCCTGCCCCTGCGCCTGCAGATCGAACAGCTCGGCAAATGCCGATTTATGGACAAGAGCGAATTCGCCAATGAAAGCGACTACCTGAAGGGTAAAAAAGTCGTCATTGTCGGCTGTGGCGCCCAGGGCCTGAACCAGGGCCTGAATATGCGTGACAGCGGACTGGATGTCTCCTACACCCTGCGGGATTCAGCGATCAGCGAGCAACGCCAGTCCTGGCGCAATGCCACGGAGAACGGATTCACCGTGGGCAGTTACCGGGACCTGATTCCCCAGGCAGACCTGGTTTGCAACCTGACCCCGGATAAGCAGCACACCGCCGTGGTGGGCCAGATCATGCCCCTGATGAAACAGGGCGCCACCCTCGCCTATTCCCATGGTTTTAATATCGTGGAAGAAGGCACGCAGGTTCGCGAAGACATTACCGTGGTCATGGTCGCACCCAAATGCCCCGGCACCGAGGTGCGCGAAGAGTACCTCCGCGGCTTTGGCGTACCCACGCTGATCGCCGTACACCGGGAGAACGACCCCAACGGCGACGGCCTGGAAATTGCCAAGGCCTATGCCGCCGCTACCGGCGGCCACCGCGCCGGGGTGCTGGAGTCATCCTTTATCGCCGAGGTAAAGTCTGACCTGATGGGGGAGCAAACCATTCTCTGCGGCATGCTGCAGAGCGGCTCTATCCTGTGCTTCGACAAGATGATCGAGGAAGGTGTCGATGCCGGCTACGCCTCGAGGCTGGTGCAATATGGCTGGGAAACCATCACCGAGGCAATGAAGCAAGGCGGCCTCACCAATATGATGGATCGCCTCTCCAATCCGGCCAAGATCACGGCCTTCAAGCTGACGGAAGAACTCAAAGAGCTGATGCGACCCCTGTTCGAGAAGCATATGGACGACATCATGAGCGGTCATTTTTCCCGCACCATGATGGAAGACTGGGCCAATGACGATACCAACCTGCTGACATGGCGCGCACAAACCGCGGAGACGACCTTCGAGAAGTCCCAGGCCGATCAGAGCACAGAAATGTCAGAGCAGGCGTTTTTCGACAAGGGCATCCTGATGGTGGCAATGGTCAAGGCCGGGGTCGAGCTGGCCTTTGAAGTGATGACCAGCGCCGGCATTCTCGAGGAGTCCGCCTACTATGAGTCCCTGCACGAGACACCGCTGATCGCCAATACCATTGCGCGAAAAAAACTCTACGAGATGAACGTGGTTATCTCCGATACCGCCGAGTACGGCTGCTACCTGTTCGACCAGGCCTGCCGCCCGCTGCTGAAAGATTTTATGGCCAAAACCGGCGCGGATGTGATTGGCCGCGGCCTGGACGTCGCCGATGACACGGTGGACAACCAGGAACTGATTGCGGTCAATGATGCAATCCGCAACCATATGATCGAAATCGTCGGTGAGGAGTTGCGCGGCTATATGACTGCGATGAAACGAGTTATTTAGGGACAGTAATGTAAAAAAAACGCCGGTGCGTGTGAGCGCTACCGGCGTTTGCATCTGCACAAGGCCTTTCCGGTCAGCTTATTGGGGGCAACCGCCACTCAGGCTGTTGATCCACTGCTCCACCAGGGTAACGCTCTCGGTGTGAATGATCGAGCGGCCGATTTCAGGCATACGCACATCCGGTGCATTGGAATCCATACGATAGCTCAGGATGGATTCATCTGAATTGCCGGGAACGATATCGAAACTCCGCCCACCGGAACCACTGCCTGCAGCTACCGGCGTCTTGCAGATTCCGTAACTGGTGTCGACTTTACGCCAGTACTCCAGGAACAGCGCCGAGTTACTGGCGAAACCCTCGGGGCGGTGGCAATGAGCGCAGTTGATATCCAGGTAGGCCTTGGCGCGGTTTTCCAGGTCGGCGCTGGGATCTTCCCAGTCGGGCACCGTATCGATGCTTTGCAGGTCGTCCGGTAGCCCGACGAGAATGCCCTGCTGCTCCATATACGTCAGCTGGTTGACTGTTTGCCCAGCGTACTGGTTATCGGTATTGATAAAGCGCGCTTTTATACCGATGAGATCTATCACCGTTTCCGTGTTGACCTGGCTGCCGGTTTCGAATTTCTCGAGAGTGTGGCAGGTATTACACTGTTTGGCATCGGGAATAAGGTATTCAGTGGTACGGTCCATACCATTGATGTCTTTCCAGCTGACGGTTTTGGATCCACCGCCAATCGCCAGGTCGGCATCGCTGCCGTCGGCACGCCAGATGTAAGGCAGGGTCATCCAGCCATCGGCGCGACGCATCATCAACCGGGTTTCAATAATGTCTTCCCCTGCGACGGTGGGGTTATTGAAGTCGGCGTGCATGGTGAAGGTCTTGGCGATAATGGTACCCACCGGAAAATCCAGTACCTCCAGCTCCGAGTACGCCGCCTGCTTACCCTCGGGGACAAAGAT
>JAUXCW010000092.1 GCA_030618705.1 Gammaproteobacteria bacterium
TTTTCCTAAGTGTGGTAGCAGGCGCGATTGCACTATTTTTGTATCAGTTTTTGTATGATCCTCGCCCTGAATCTTTTGATGTCTCTACCCTAAGCTCTGTTGAAAGCAATGAAATAGAAACCAACGAAACGCCTTTTGTTGTTGATTCAGCACACGAGGGTAAAAATATTATTGTTGATGGAAATCAGTTTAAGGCGCCGGATGGCCGTAGTATGTTTTTGCGTGGCATTAACCTGGGCGGCACAAGCAAAATGCCCTTCAAGCCTTATATGGTGTCCCATATTAGAGAAAACTTCTTTGACGGTGAAAATATATCATTTGTCGGCAGGCCTTTTCCGTTAGAGCAAGCTGACGAACACTTTACCCGCCTAAAAACCTGGGGCTTTCATTTTGTCCGCTTGCTGGTCACCTGGGAAGCAATTGAACACCACGGCCCGGGTATTTACGATAAAGCTTATCTTGATTACCTTAAAAAAATTGTTTTGTCAGCCAATGAGCATGGCCTCAATGTTTTTATTGATCCGCACCAGGATGTATGGAGTCGTTATTCAGGGGGCTCTGGAGCGCCATTATGGACTTTTACTGTAGCGGGGTTAAATCCTGAGGCGTTTTCTGCGACAGGCGCGGCACTGGTGCACAATATTGAAGGCGATCCACTGGCAAAAATGATCTGGTATACCAATAACTCAAAATTGGCCGCCGCAACCATGTGGACCTTGTTCTTTGCGGGCAATGATTTTGCACCAAAACTTACCGTAGTGCATGAAACTACAGGCCAGGCGACACCTATTCAGGACTATTTGCAAGATCATTTTAACAATGCCATGGAGCAAGTCGCTGTAACGCTACAAGGTTTACCTAATGTGATTGGCTTTGAGTATATTAATGAGCCCGCTTCGGGCTATATTGGTCTTAGTGACCTTAATGCTCCCTTTACTGAAGCACTATTTGGCGATTTACCAAGCCCGGCGCAAGGTATGTATCTCGCTGCCGGATACCCACAAACTGTTGAAACTGCATATATTGGCATGCTTGATATAGAGCAGGGAGAACCTCGTTTATTAAATCAGGAAAGATCAAGTGCCTGGTTAAATGGCGATGAGGGTATTTGGCAACAACATGGCGTCTGGCACCTGCCTGAAGGCAAACCAGAGAACAAAGCTCAGCGTTTACCTCAAATAAAGAAGGGTGATTATTTCACCCATGTTGGCGAGCGCCAGGTAGACTTTTCAGACGACTATTTGAAACCCGCCATTGAAAAATACCGTCAAACATTACGTAATATTGATCCTCAATGGACTTTGTTTATCTCACCGTCTCTTTTTCCCAATTACACGCCATTGCCTGTATGGAAGAATGACGACGAAGCCAATTCCTTTAAAAATAACACGGTGAATGCAAAGCATTGGTATGACGATGTCACCCTGGCAAAAAAGCAGTTTATGCCTTTTGTCGGCCTGGATACTGAAACTAACGAATTGAAGTTTGGTGTAAAAACGGTACGTGAATTTATTGAAATAATGCTGGGTAATGCGAAGAAAGAAACCTTACATTCATTGGGCGAGGCGCCAACGCTAATTGGTGAAACGGGGATCCCGTATGATATGAATGATTCCCAGGCCTATCAGGATGGTGATTTTTCAGAGCAAGAAAAAGCAGCTGATCGGGTTTTTAACGCCCTGGAGAAAAATCTTCTTCACTATACCTGGTGGAATTATACCGCCGACAATACGAATGCCCGCGGCGATCAATGGAATGGGGAGGATCTATCAATTTTTAGTGTGGATCAACAAAGCAGAGTGGAAGATATTGACTCCGGGGGACGAGCACTTTCTGCCATTGTTCGGCCTTATCCATACAGGGTTGCAGGAAGAATACTTGAATATCGCTTTGATCGATTAACCGGGGAATTTTTACTGCGCTTTGAGCAGGACAGCGATATTGTGGCTCCGAGTGAAATCTTTTTACCAAAATTTCATTATAAGAATGGCTATCAGGTTTTTAGCACAAGCGGTCGACTGGCAAAAGACACCAAAAGGGATATCCTGCTATTTCACCCGGATAAAAATAATGGTGAACAGATCATTGTTGTTCGTCCGGTTTCTCATTGAGCATTTCTGTACCGGTAGATAAATAACCAGTAAGCTATCCTGAGATCGACCCTATGAAAATCGAGAAAATATTTAGCTGTAATAAGCAATTTATCTCGCTTCACTAAGGCATACCGATAAAAATGCCTATGTTTTATGTCATCGGCGCCAGGGCTGCCGATACGGCGACAAAGTCGAGCGACATCTGCACATCGCGTTCCGGCAACACGGTAACTTATGGCATGCACGAGCTTCTTGAGTTCCTCGCTGTTTGGCGCCTAAGTGTTGTATATTCACATTGATCAACATCAGCCATATGTAAGTAAGTATACATTTATGATCTCTAACACTTTTCCAACTCGCCAACTGGGTAAAACCCCCTGCCGTGTTTCTGAAATTGGCTTTGGTGCCGCCTCATTGGGCAATCTGTACCAGGCCATCAGCCCGGAGCAGGCACAAGCAACAGCAGAAGCGGCCTGGGCCGCGGGTATTCGCCTGTTTGATACGGCACCCCACTACGGCCAGGGTCTCAGCGAGCGCCGCCTTGGCGATGTGCTGCGCAACAAACCACCACGGGATTATGTACTGTCTACAAAGGTAGGCCGCCTGCTAAAACCCGCCGGTTACGCCGAGCACCGCCACGGGTTCTGCTCACCGATGCCCTTTGATATCCACTACGACTACAGCTACGACGGCATCATGCGCTCATTTGAGGACAGTCAACAGCGCCTCGGCCTCGATCGCATCGATATTGCCCTGGTTCACGACATTGGCCGCCTCACCCACGGCGAGCAGCACGAGCACCACTTCAAAATACTGGCAGAGAGTGGCTATAAAGCACTGGACAGCCTGCGCCACGATGGCCTGGTGCAGGCGATTGGCCTGGGAGTTAACGAGTACGAGGTTTGTGAGCAGGTATTGGAGCACGGCGATTACGACTGTTTTTTGCTCGCCGGTCGCTACACCCTGCTGGAACAGCAAACTCTGGATCACTTCCTGCCGTTGTGCCAGAAGCGTGGCGCCACCCTGTTGATTGGCGGCGCGTTCAACTCCGGCATCCTGGCGACCGGCACACGAGGCGATAGCATACCCCGATACAACTATGCGCCGGCCCCGCAGGACATCATTGCCCGGGTACAAAAGCTCGAGGAGGCCTGCGACGAATTCCAGGTGAGCCTGGCTGCGGCGGCCCTGCAATTTCCATTGGCCCACCCGGTGGTTAGCAGCGTCATTCCCGGCCTGGGCTCTCCACATCATATAGAACGCACCCTTACTTTAATCAATGAGACGATACCCGACGAGTTCTGGGACGGCCTGCGGCAGCGGGAACTCCTGCATCCTGATGCTCCGGTACCCTCAGGAAACAAGTCGTGAACAAACCCGTACGCATCGACAGCCACCAACATTTCTGGCTGCTGGAACGAGGCGACTACGATTGGCTCGACAGCTCTCTGGATGTGCTGTATCGGGACTACCAGCCGCCGGAACTAAGTGCCTTACTGGCCGACACCGGTGTCGATAAAACCGTCCTGGTACAGGCTGCCGCCAGTGTCGAAGAGAGCCACTACCTGCTTTCACTAGCCGCCAGGTATGACTTTATTGCCGGTGTTGTCGGCTGGATCGATATGGAGTCCGATGGTGCGACAAGGCAACTGGAGGAGTTAGCCATTCACCCAAAACTGGTGGGCATCCGCCCCCTGATACAAGATATTGCCGACCCCGACTGGATGCTGCAAAGCGCGCTGCACCCCGTGTTCGAGCAGTTAATCGAACGGCGGCTGTGTTTTGATGCACTGGTAAAACCTGTGCACCTGCAAAAGCTCAATACCTTGCTGGCACGTTACCCCGACCTTAAAGTAGTTATCGACCACGGGGCAAAACCCGACATTGCCAACGACGAATTTGAGCCCTGGGCACAGCAAATGCAAACCATTGCCAGCAACAGCCAGGCTTACTGCAAGCTCTCCGGTCTCCTCACCGAAGCTGCAAAGGATGCCGGGGCAGCGGAACTGCTGCCGTATATGCGGCACTTGCTGGAATGCTTCGGCCCGGAGCGGCTTATGTGGGGCAGCGACTGGCCGGTACTCAACCTGGCCGGCGATTATCCGGGCTGGTTGGAAATCGCCACAGGGTTTCTCGCGCCACTGGCAGAGCAGGAGAAAAACGCCATTTTTGGCGGTAACGCCGCCCGCTTTTACCAGTTGGAGCTACCACAATGACCAATGACAAACGGCTTCTTCTGCTGAATGCGGACGACAATGTCCTGGTGTGTTGCCAGGCACTGTCCGCCGGCAGCGAATTGGCCATCGAGGGCCAGACCATTACCTTGCCCGCGCCTCTGGAAGTGGGGCATAAGATAGCGCGACGCGATATCGATGCGGGAGATAAAGTTATCCGTTATGGTGTACCCATAGGATCGACAACAAGTGCTATTCGCATCGGTGAACATGTCCATACGCACAACCTGAAAAGCGACTACATCGAGAGCCATCACCGCGATGCGGTAGAGGGAAAGATATGAACCCCGGCAATGAAATTTCCCTGCAGGGCTACCTGCGCCAGGACGGCCGCAAGGGGATACGCAATGTTGTGCTGGTGGTCTACCTGGTTGAGTGCGCTCACCATGTGGCACGACAAATCGTCAATCGGCTGGATCACCCGGACGTTCAGCTGATTGGATTCTCCGGTTGCTTTCCCAATGACCACGCCCTCAAGCTGATGAAGCGGCTGTGCACCCACCCCAATGTAGCGGGCAGTTTAATCGTTTCGCTGGGTTGCGAGGGCTTCAATCGCACCGCGCTGTCCTCAGAAATCGAAGCCAGCGGCCGCCCGGTAAAAAGCCTTGTCATCCAGGAGAACGGCGGCACCCGTACCACTATCGACGATGGTGTGGCCTGGGCGCAAGCTACCCGGCGTGCCACGGCTGACAGCGGCAGGGTACCAATGACTATCGATGAACTGGTAGTGGCAACCATTTGCGGCGGCTCGGACGGCACCAGTGGTATTTCCGCCAACCCCGCGGTGGGGCGTTGCTTTGACAAACTGATCCGGCACAAGGCCACTTGCATCTTCGAGGAAACCGGCGAGCTGATCGGCTGCGAGCACATCATGGCCGAGCGCGCCATCACCCCACAGTTGGGCGAGGCCTTGCAGGCAAGCGTGGACAAAGCCGCACGCTACTACGACACGCTGGGTTATGGCAGTTATGCCCCCGGCAATGCCGATGGCGGCCTATCCACTATCGAGGAAAAATCCATGGGAGCCTATATGAAGTCCGGCGACTCCCCTATCAGCGGTATTATCAATCCCGGCGACATTCCGCCCCCGGGTGGAGGCCTGTACCTGATGGACGTTGTGCCGGATGGCGAGGTACGATTTGGCTTTCCCAATATTTCAGATAACGCTGAGATCGTAGAGATGATGGCATCCGGCGCCCATATCACACTGTTTACCACGGGCCGGGGTTCTGTGGTTGGCTCCGCCATATCACCGGTTATAAAAATCTGCGCCAACACGGAGACCTATCAGCGCCTGAGCGAGGATATGGATATAAATGCAGGCCGAATTGTCCAGGGCGAGGCCAGCCTCGATGAGCTAGGCGAGGAAATTTTCCAACGAGTCATCGCTGTGGCACAGGGTCAGCAAAGCAAGTCCGAGTCCCTGGGACACCAGGAGTTCATCCTCACCTACAAGCATTTTGAACCACTGGGCCCCAGCTGCCTGCCCCTGCGCTAGCGGGGTCACAGCACGAAGCTATCGGAGACCTGAATGTCACAACGTTTGCTCAACAAAACAATCGTAATATCAGCAGCCGGTGCAGGCATAGGCATGCGCTGTGCCGAGCGCGCACTGGAAGAAGGCGCCACCGTATGGGCCACCGATATTGGCGAGGCGGCCCTCGCTGAACTAAAGGCAAGACACCCCGCCATAAATACCGCGATTCTGGATGTTACAGATTCTAAAGCTATCGAAGAATTTGCCCGGCGAGCAGGCAATATCGATGTGCTGTTTAACTGCGCCGGTTTCGTCCACAACGGCAGTATTCTGGATTGCGACGAGAGCGCCTGGGACTTTTCCTTCAATCTCAACGTCAAGTCCTGCTACCAGATGATTCGCCGCTTCCTGCCGGGCATGCTCAAGTCGGGGGGCGGCAGCATTATCAATATGTCCTCGGTGGCATCCAGCGCTAAAGGCGTTCCCAATCGGTTTGTATACGGCGCCACCAAGGCGGCAGTGATCGGTTTGACCAAGGCAGTGGCCGCCGATCACGTCGACCAGGGTATCCGCTGCAATGCCATTTGTCCCGGCACCGTAGACACCCCTTCCCTGCAACAGCGGCTGAACGAATTTGACGACCCCGCACAGGCCCGGCGCGACTTTGAAAATCGCCAGCCCATGGGCCGACTGGGAAGCACTGATGAAATTGCAGCCCTGTTTGTCTACCTGGCCTCAGATGAATCCAGCTACACCACAGGAACTATCCAATTAATTGACGGTGGCTGGAGCAATTAGGCCAGCGCTTTTGCGCAAAACGATAGAGAATCCGCAATGAAACTTTTACGTTATGGCCCAGCAGGCCAGGAAAAACCGGGAATACTGGACAAAGAGGGAAATATTCGCGATTTGTCAGCGATGGTCGACGATATTGACGGAGCAAGCTTGCAAGAAGAATCCCTGCAGAAGTTGCGCGCCATCGACCCTGACACCCTGCCCCTTGCCGAGGGCGACCTGCGCTATGGCCCCTGTGTGGCCGGCGTAGGTAAATTTCTTTGTATCGGCCTCAACTACAAAGACCACGCCAGGGAGACCGGCGCCGAAATACCCACCGAGCCAGTGGTATTTTCCAAATTCACCAGCGCCATCTGCGGGCCGAATGACGACGTGATCATTCCCCGCGGCAGTGAAAAGACCGATTGGGAAGTTGAACTGGGCATCGTCATCGGCAAACAAACAGCCTATGCCGACGAGCGTGAAGCCGAGCAGTCCATTGCCGGTTACTGTGTGATCAACGATGTTTCCGAACGAGGATTCCAGTTGGAGCGAAGCGGCCAGTGGGACCTGGGTAAGGGCTGTGACAGCTTTGGCCCGCTGGGACCCTGGCTGGTGACCAAAGACGACATCCCCGATGTACTTAAATTGGGTTTGTGGCTCGACGTGAGTGGTGTGCGCCGCCAGACCGGTAATACCGACCAGATGATTTTCAGTCCCGCGGTAATCGTCAGTTTTCTCAGTCAGTATTTAAGCCTGCAGCCCGGCGACGTCATTTCCACCGGCACACCTCCCGGGGTAGGCCTGGGTTTCAATCCCCCCATCTATCTCAAGGCCGGTGACAGTATGAGCCTGGGAATAGAGGGCCTGGGTGAACAGCACCAGCGTGTGGTTGCCGCGAAATGACCGCAAACGATATGACAACCGGCGCAGCGCAGAACACATCCGACACAGAGCTGCTGCCGCAACACTTGCTACTGCCCTTCATCCTGATTACCTGCTGCTTCGCCCTGTGGGGCTTCGCCAACGACATCACAAACCCGATGGTAGCCGCCTTCGAGAAAATATTCCTCACTGGCACCCGGGAAGCAACCCTGGTACAGGTCGCTTTCTACGGTGGCTACGGCGCCATGGCAATTCCTGCGGCACTGTTCATTCGCCGCTACACTTATAAGGCGGGCATTCTGGTAGGCCTTGGCTTGTATGCACTGGGCGGCTTGATGTTTGTACCCGCCAGCTCCCTTGGCGAGTTTTACCCTTTTTTAATCGCCTATTTCGTATTGACCTGTGGTTTGTCATTCCTCGAAACAACGGCCAACCCCTATATTCTGTCGATGGGTCCACGGGCAACCGCCACTCGACGCTTAAACCTGGCCCAGGCTTTCAACCCTATCGGCTCCCTTCTGGGAATGTACACCGCCTCACAACTGATTCTCGCCAGGCTGGACGGCCACAGCAAGGCCGAGCGCGAGCTTTTACCCGCCGAACAGTTGAATGCTATAACAGCAGCCGATCTGGATATTATTTCTACGCCCTATATGTGGATTGGCCTGGTTATTTCGGCACTGTTTATTCTTATTGCCCTGCGCAAGATGCCCAGTGAAAATGACCACGGCGGCACCAGCACCAGTTTATCCACGATTCTCAGCCACCTTAGTCACAACAAGCTTTACCGGGAAGGTGTAGCCGCACAAACGTTTTATGTGGGCGCACAAATTATGTGCTGGACCTTCATCATTCACTACGGCACCGCTGTATTTATGGAGCAGGGTATGGCGGAGAATGAAGCCCAGGTATTGTCGCAGCAGTACAATATCGTGGCCATGGTCATGTTCTGCGTGAGCCGCTTTGTCTGCACCTTTATTCTGCGTTTTATCAACCCCGGCGCTTTACTGATGTACCTGGCGCTTGGTGGTATAGCCCTGATCGCCGGCACCATATTCCTGGGTGGCATGACCGGCCTGTATTGCCTGGTGGCGACCTCGGCCTGTATGTCACTTATGTTCCCCACCATCTACGGCATCGCCCTGGATGGGATTCACGGTGATGACGCCAAAATTGGCGCCGCCGGACTAATCATGGCCATCGTCGGGGGTACGTTTCTACCTATGCTTCAGGCTACTATAATCGATGGTAGTTCACCCTCCTGGATCAGCAGCGTGCAGCTTTCATTCACCCTTCCCCTGCTGTGCTTTGTGTTCATTGCCGGCTATGGCTATCGCACCTTTAAAGCACAACAGGATTAAATACATGCATGCTCTCAGGGGCTTTTTCCTCTCGCTGGCCCTGTCTCTGGCCCTACTCAGCGCGTTGCCCCTGCAAGCGGGGGTGCAGACCTCCGCCGAGCGCAAGTACGATCAGCCGCTTGAGCATGCCCTGCTTCTTCCCGCCCCCATTAAGCGCTGGGATAATGCCATCCCGCTGGGCAATGGCCTCACCGGCGGGCTACTCTGGGGGCGCGGCAATCAGCTGAACCTGTCGCTGGACCGGGGAGATCTCTGGGATGAGCGCGGCAATGCCGATGTCTATTCGGCGCAGCGCACTTATGCCACGCTGCTAAAAACTTATCATGGCCGTAAGCGTCGCAAATGGGCCAGGTACTTCGACAAAACCTACAACGGCAGTCCCTGGACAAAAATCCCCGGGGGACGATTACAAATCACTCTGCCAGAGGGGAAAAAGAGTGAGGTTTTTAGCCTTGATTTTGAAAAGGCTACTGGCGCTGTCAGTTTTACCGATGGTAGCCGTGCGCAAGTATTTTTTTCCGCCACCGCGCCTATAGCCCTGCTGAAATTACCCAGGGGGGCTCGCTTTGATCTGATTCGTCCCGAGTCGATAGATAAGCTCGACTACCCGGCGGCACGTTTTATGCGATCGGATAACGAGGTGGCTTACACTCAGAAAACGGCGCAGTCACTGAGCTATGCCTTTGTTGTGCAGTGGCGCGATATGGCCGATTACCGTTTGGCAACGATTGCCATCACCAGTAATAAGGAGGCGCAAAACCCTCTGGCCCTGGCCCGCCAGCGCGCCTCCTCAGGACTTAAGCAGGGCTGGGAGGCGCTGTACCAGCCCCACCTGGCGTGGTGGAAAGACCTCTACAACAGTTCTACTGTGAGTATTCCGGAGCCTCGCCTGCAGCATCACTACAATTTGGTGAAGTATTATTATGGTGCCGCTTCCCGCGCGCAGGGTGCTCCCATGCCTCTGCAGGGACTGTGGACCGCCGATACCGGTGAGCTTCCCCCCTGGAAAGGGGATTACCATAACGACCTGAATACCCAGATGACCTATGTGGCCTGGCAAGCGGCGGGCTTGACCGACCCCGGCATGTCTTATCTCAATTTTTATTGGAATCGGCTGCCGCAGTTTCGGCAATACGGCAAGGATTTCTATGGGGTTGACGGGGCAATGATCCCCGGGGTGATGACGCTGGGCGGGCAGTCGATGGGCGGCTGGCCACAGTATTCCATGTCGCTGACTCTGGGGCTGTGGAATGGTCATGCTTTTTATCAATACTGGAAGACCAGCGGGGATCGTGAATTTCTTGCTGATCGCGCCTATCCCTGGCTGGCTGAGGTGGCCCGCTCGGTGTTCTCCCTCACCGAGGAACGCGATGGCCGGCTGTATCTCCCCCTGAGCTCCAGCCCCGAGTGGAATGGAGATGCCTGGAATGCCTACCTGGAACCCCAGTCAAATTTTGACCAGGCCTTGTTACTCTGGGCGACCTGGGCGCTGGAGGGCATGGCGACAGAGCTGCAAAAGCCCGACGAGGCCAGACAATGGGCGGCCCTGGGCGGCCGATTAGGGCCGCTTAAATTCAATAAAACATCCCAGGCACTGTTAGTGGCCGAGGACGTCAAATTCGATCACAGTCACCGGCATTTTTCCCACACCATGGCGATCCATCCACTGGGAATACTCAATGTCGAGCAGTCCGAGCAGGCTCGCCGTGCGGTGCGGGCCTCGGTGCGTGAGTTGATTGATCACGGTTCCAGCAAATGGGTAGGCTACTCCTTTACCTGGGCGGCATCGCTGGCTGCGCGGGCTGGATTTCCGGAGGATGCGGCCCGCCTGCTCACAGACTTCGAGCGCGCTTTTGTCTCCCGCAATGGTTTTCATGTCAACGGTGATCAAACACGCTCGGGTCTTAGTGACTTTGAGTACCGGCCGTTTACCCTGGAGGGAAACTTCCTGTTTATGGATGCCGTGCATGAAATGCTTCTGCAGTCCTGGGGTGACACGGTGCGGATTTTTCCCGCGGTCCCCGATGCCTGGCAACAGCTGAGCTTTGACCGCTTGCGGGCCGAAGGCGGCTTTGTCGTCAGTGCCCGGCGCGAGCAGGGGCGCACTCAGAGCGTCAGCATTAAAGCGCTGGGAGA
>JAUXCW010000114.1 GCA_030618705.1 Gammaproteobacteria bacterium
TCGCTGGGACAACGGCGGGGTGATGGAGGAGATTCTGGCCGCCCGCCATGAGATGGCCGGCTTGCTGGATTTTGCCGACTACGCCGAATTATCCCTGGCGACCAAAATGGCGGCCACTCCGCAACAGGTGGTGGAATTCTTGCAGGACCTGGTGGCCAGGAGCCGGCCCCAGGCGCTGCGTGAATTCAGCGAGCTGCAACAGTTTGCCCGCGACCGGGACGGTCTCGCCAGCTTGCAAGCCTGGGATGTGCCCTACTACTCTGAATTACTGCGCCGGAGCCTCTACGCGATATCGGAGCAGGAGTTGCGACCTTTCTTTCCCGCGCCGCGGGTTATCGCCGGCATGTTCGAGCTTGTCGGCCGTTTGTTTACTATCAGCATCGAGCAGGATGAGAGTATCCGATCCAATCATCCGGACGTAACGTTTTACCGGGTACATCGGGGCGGCGTTGAGATTGCCGGATTTTACCTCGACCTCTATGCCCGCGATAACAAGCGGGGTGGAGCGTGGATGGCGGACTGTCGCAATCGCTACCGCGACTCCCGGGGCAACACCCGGCTGCCGGTCGCGTTCCTCACCTGTAATTTTACGCCGTCGGCCGTCGGTGAGCCCTCCCTGTTAACACACGGCGAGGTGACCACCCTGTTCCATGAGTTCGGTCACGGCTTGCATCATATGCTGACCGGCGTAGATGTGGCGGCGGTTTCCGGAATCAACGGCGTACCCTGGGATGCTGTTGAGCTGCCCAGCCAGTTTCTGGAGAATTGGTGTTGGCAAAAATCTGTGCTCGAGCTGATTTCCGGACATTATCAGACGGGTGAAACCCTGCCCGGGGAGTTGCTGGAGCGTTTGCTGGCGGCAAAGAATTTTCAGTCGGGGATGCTGATGATGCGACAATTGGAGCTGTCTCTCTTCGATTTTCACTTGCACCACGGCTACGATCCGCTGAAACCTGCCCCGATCCAGCGCGTACTAGACGATGTACGCGACAAGTTGTCAGTGGTTCCCGTTGCGGATTTCAATCGTTTCCAGCATGGTTTCTCCCACATTTTTGCCGGGGGTTACGCCGCAGGATACTACAGCTACAAATGGGCAGAGGTACTGTCCGCAGACGCCTTCTCGCGCTTCGAGGAAGAAGGCTTGTTCAATCGGGATATCGGCAAAGGCTTTTTACATTGGATACTGGAGCCCGGGGGTTCCCGTGACCCGGCTGAACTATTCCGCGAGTTTCGGGGACGAGACCCCGATAGCGAGGCGCTTTTACGACACAATGGTATCCATGCCGACACAATAGTGGAGCGGCCTGGGGCCGATTCTTCCCGCGCGGGAGAAAACCAGTGAGTACTCGCCGCTTTATCGCCGGTGCGGTCTGTCCCGACTGTGGCATGGTCGACAAACTGGTGCTGTTCGTGGGTAGTGCCGATAATCGGCGAGAGTGTGTCAACTGTGGTTACCAGGACGGCCTGGTGGACACTCCGTCTCTCCCGGAGCCCGCTACCCGGGTCAATCGGCCCCGGCCCGGCGATAAGGTGCTGCCCCATGAGCAAGAGATCCAGAGACTGAAGTTTGCGGGTGACACCGACAGCGAGTCCCGGGGGTAATTGCCGACCTTGCCGGCGGGTGCGCGGGACAGCGCGGAGAAAACTAGGCCTTCCGGTGGTTTTTGCCGCGAGTGATTTGGTATACTTGCGACACTTTGCCGCACCCGAACCAGCGAATCAGCATATCCTGTATAGCCAGCGGGCTCAAACCACAATATATAGTGGAATAAAAGGTTGTTAGCGCGTTTAGATGCTGATCGTGGTTATTGTCCATGCATGTCATGGGCTGCGGCTTAATGGGGAAATTCCTGTCAATTACATTAACAATGGGGATACGTGAGTATGTATCTACACGCTAAGCAGCTGTGGCGGCCTGTACTGTTGCCTGCGATTATTGCCCTTTGCGGGGCGAGTACCACCGCCGTCGCGGAACCGGGGCGCTGGCAAATGAATATGCCGCGTGGGGCCACCGGCGTCAGCAGCAGTATCTACGATATCCACATGCTGACCTTCATCATCTGCTGTGTTATCGGTATCGGGGTGTTTGTCTTTATGTTTTATTCGCTGGTGGCCTTTCGCAAGTCGAAAGGACATGAGCCGGCAACCTTTCACGACAATACCACGACAGAAATCCTGTGGACGGTGATACCGTTCTTTATCCTGTTGGCCATGGCCTGGCCGGCAACCAAAACCATGCTCGAGGTCTACGATACCGACGAGGCCGACATGGATATCCTGGTGACCGGCTATCAGTGGAAGTGGTCCTACGAATACATTCTGGAAGATGGGGAAAACGTCAAGTTTTTCAGCAACTTGAGTACTCCCCAGAATGAAATAAACAACCTCTCGGAAAAAAACGCAAACTATTTACTGGAGGTGGATAACCCCCTGGTAATCCCGGCGGGCAAGAAGGTTCGCTTCCTGTTGACCGCCAATGACGTTATTCACTCCTGGTGGGTGCCGGACCTGGGGGTCAAGAAAGACGCGATACCCGGCTTCGTCAATGAGGCCTGGACCCGGGTTGATCGTGAGGGTGTCTACCGGGGCCAGTGCGCCGAGTTATGCGGTAAGAACCACGGTTTTATGCCGGTGGTGGTCAAGGTCACCAGCGAGCAGGAGTTTGATTCCTGGATCGCAGACAAGCAGAGTGAAGCGGCCGAGGTCAAGGAATTGATGTCACAGCAGTTTAACCTGGAAGAGCTGATGGAACGCGGTGAAGCGGTTTACCAGCGCACCTGCCTGGCGTGTCACGGGGCAAAGGGAGAAGGCGGTGTCGGCAAACCCATTGCCGGTTCCAGCGTTGCGACGGGGGATATTGGCGAGCAACTCAACATAGTCGTCAACGGTGTGCCCGGCACTGCCATGCAGGCCTTCGGCGGTCAAATGAACGACCTGGAAACAGCGGCGGTCGCTACCTATCTGCGCAACGCATTCGGTAACAATATGGGCGACATGGTACAGGCGGTCGACGTCTATAACTTCAAGAAAGGCGGGGGCAGCAGCGATGAGTGAACATCATGGACCTGCAAAAGGCATAAAGCGTTGGATTTTTGCCACCAACCACAAGGATATCGGCACCCTGTACCTGTGGTTCAGTTTCGCCATGTTCATTATCGGCGGTGCGTTCGCGATGATAATCCGGGCCGAGCTGTTTCAGCCCGGTTTGCAGATGATATCGCCGGAATTCTTCAATCAAATGACCACTATGCACGGCCTGGTAATGGTGTTCGGCGCTATCATGCCGTCTTTTGTCGGCCTGGCTAACTGGTTGATCCCGATGATGATCGGGGCGCCCGATATGGCCCTGCCGCGCATGAACAACCTGAGCTTCTGGTTGTTGCCCTTTGCCTTTACCGTGTTGCTCTCATCACTGTTTATGGAAGGCGGGGCGCCAAATTTCGGCTGGACCTTCTATGCGCCCCTATCCACTACCTATGCCCCACCCAGCGTAACCTTCTTTATTTTCGGGGTTCATTTGATGGGCGCCTCGTCCATTATGGGCTCGATCAATATCATTGCCACGGTAATGAATATGCGGGCGCCGGGCATGACCTACATGAAGATGCCCCTGTTCGTATGGACCTGGTTGATTACGGCATTCTTGCTGGTGGCGGTAATGCCGGTGCTGGCGGGTGCGGTTACCATGATGCTGATGGATATCCATTTTGGCACCTCGTTCTTTAATGCGGCGGGCGGCGGCGACCCGGTATTGTTCCAGCATGTGTTCTGGTTCTTCGGCCACCCCGAGGTCTATATAATCATCCTGCCGGCCTTCGGTGTGGTATCCCAGATCATCCCGGCCTTCAGCCGCAAGCCCTTGTTTGGCTACGACTCCATGGTCTATGCAACGGCGTCGATTGCATTCCTGTCCTTCATCGTCTGGGCGCACCACATGTACACGGTAGGCATGCCCATTGCCGGCGAGCTGTTCTTTATGTACGCCACGATGCTCATCGCCGTGCCAACCGGGGTCAAGGTGTTCAACTGGATCACCACCATGTTCAAGGGTTCCATCACCTTTGAAACGCCGATGCTGTTTAGCATCGGCTTTGTGTTCCTGTTCACGATAGGTGGCTTTACCGGATTGATGCTGGCTATTGCCCCGGCGGATGTGCAGTACCACGATAGCTATTTCGTGGTGGCTCATTTCCACTATGTCATGGTGGCGGGCGCGGTGTTCAGTATGTCGGCGGCAATCTACTACTGGCTGCCCAAGTGGTGTGGCCGCATGTACGACGAGACCATGGGCAAGGTGCACTTCTGGATTGCTTTTATCGGCTTCAATATCGCCTTCTTCCCCCAGCACTTTGTCGGGCTGGCGGGGATGCCGCGCCGGATTCCGGATTACGCACTGCAGTTCACCGACTTCAATATGATGTCATCGATTGGCGCTTTCATTTATGGCGCCGCCCAGATTCTGTTCCTGTTTAATGTTATCAGGACAATCGTGGCCGGAAAGAAGGTTGACGATCCGCAGGTCTGGGAAGGTGCGCAAGGCCTGGAGTGGACAATTCCCACTCCTGCTCCCTACCATACCTTTACCACGCCGCCCCAGGTGAAGTAGCAGGCCGGATATGGCAGACAGCGCGCAACATAGAAATTCCATCAGGTCCACCGTTAGCAGATTGCTGCTGGTGGTGGCCTGTATGTTTGCCTTTGTCTTTGTGGTGATGGTGCCCTTGTACAATGTATTGTGCGATGCACTGGGCATCAACGGTAAAACCGGGGGGCGCTACGAAGCGGTTTCGGCGGAAGTGGATACTTCGCGCACCATCAAGATCCAGTTTGTGGCGCGCAATAACGATGATATGCCCTGGCAGTTTGGGCCCACGGATAAAGTCATACGGGTACATCCGGGAGAGCTCGGCAGTACGACTTTTTTTGCAAAAAACCCGGCGCTGCAGGATATGGTGGCCCAGGCTATTCCCAGTATCGTGCCTGCCCGGGCCGCCGCTTACTTTAATAAGACAGAATGTTTTTGCTTCAATCAACAGCCCTTGAAGGCCGGGGAAGAAGCGGATCTACCCCTGCAGTTTATTGTCGACCAGGCTCTACCGGAGGATATCCAGACGATTACCCTCTCCTATACCCTGTTCGATGTCACCGATCGGGTAGCGTCGGCGAATTGAAGAAATTGGCCTGAGAATAGGGCTTAAAATAGCAGTCACATATAATTACGGAGTTTTCCCATGACAGCTCAAACCGGCGGAGCCGATACCTACTACGTTCCAGAACAGAGCCGTTTGGCGATATGCCTGGCGACTTCGGTCGCGGTTTTAATCCTGGGTGCGGCCATCGGCCTCAACCAAATGACCTTCGGCTCCGGGGACGCGAACTGGACCATGCTCTGGCTCGGTTTGCTCGGATTTGTGGTGATCCTGGCCGTCTGGTTCCGGCAAACCATCGTGGAAAACCGGGCAGGAATGAACAGCGCGCAATTGAAGCACTCCTATGCCCTTGGCATGCAGTGGTTTATCTTCTCCGAGGTCATGTTCTTTGCCTGTTTCTTTGGCGTGCTGTTTTACGTGCGCAACCTGGCCGGTCCCTGGCTGGGTGGTGAGGGCGCCAAGTTGATGACCAATGAGGTGCTGTGGCCGGCTTTTGATTTCAGCTGGCCCATGCAGACGACTCCCCAGGAGGCCGTGGGCGGTGTAGCCGACCAGATCCCGGCCAATACCGGCACCTTTGTCGGCCCCAAGGAGTCCGTGAGTTGGTCCGGCATTCCGTTGATCAACACCATCCTGCTGCTCACTTCAAGCGTGACCTGCCACTTCGCCCACGTTGCCCTGAAGGCAGACAAGCGCAGCGCATTTAACCTGTGGTTGGGCCTGACCCTGATATTGGGCTTTACCTTTGTCGGCTTCCAGGCCTACGAGTATTACGAAGCCTACAATCATCTTGGGCTCACCCTGGAAGCGGGTATCTATGGCTCGACCTTTTTTATCCTGACCGGATTTCACGGCTTTCACGTGTGCATGGGCGCAATCATGTTATCGGTGCAGTGGTTGCGCTCGACCGTGGGTGGGCACTTCACCCCCGATGACCAGTTTGGCTTTGAAGCCTCTTCCTGGTATTGGCACTTTGTCGATGTGGTCTGGGTGGGGCTGTTCCTGTTCGTATATATCTTGTAGGGTATCTGTCCCCTGGCAAGCGGGTCGGCCCGGGAAGACTACGGGCTCTGTTGCAGGCCCTGGTGTTGTCGATTGGCTTCACTCCAGGGTGCTTTTGATCTCAGTTGGCCAGAGACCATGCCATAGGCGACAAGGGAGAGCAGCAATACCGCCAGGACCACCCGTACTCCAAGTGAGTACAGTGTTCGTTTGCCCTTGCCCTGGTCCTTGACCAGGAAGATCAGGCCGCTGGCAAGACTGGCCACCAGCCCGAGGAATACGACCAGAATCGCGATTTTTAACCACATTGCCATTGGCTCCCTGAATGGCCGAGCAGTATAACCCGGATTTCCTATGCAGTTCCGACCCGGCTGGAAACTCAGCCTGTTTTTTGTCCTGTTGTTGCCCTGCCTGGTGTTCCTGGGTTATTGGCAATTGCAAAGGGCCGGGGAAAAGCGTCAGGTCCTGCAACAAATAGCGTCGCAGCGTTCCGGCTCGCCGATGACTTTCGAACAACTGCGGCAGGTGGTGGATCCGGCCTATACACAGCTTCGCCTGCGGGGAAGCTACCAGCAGGACAAAGTGATATTGCTGGATAACCAGCTTTACCAGGGCCGCTTTGGCTATGAGGTAGTACAGCCCTTTGAGATAGTACAGCCCTTTGCCGATGCCGGCGGAGATGTCGTGCTGGTGAGTCGCGGTTGGGTTGCCGGCAGTTTGCGACGCGAGGTACTACCGCAAATCGAAACTGTAAGCGGGGTGGTGGATTTGGTCGGTGAGGTCTATGTGCCCCTGGGTGAGGCATTTACCCTGGCGGACACGGATTTGCCCCGGGGCTGGCCGAAGCGGGTCCAGGTGCTGGACCCCGGGGCACTGGCCAGCGCGCTGGGTGAAGATGTCTATCCCCATGTGATCAGGCTGCAGTCGGGGTCGAACACCGCACTGACGGCCCACTGGCAGGATATCAACGTGCAACCGGAAAAACATACTGCCTATGCGGTACAGTGGTTTGCCATGTCGCTGGCTCTGGTAATCCTCTATGCAGGTGTGGCAATGGGTTTCATCGTGAGCAAGAACAAGGCAGGTCGCTAGTGGCGCAGGAGCAACAACCCATAGATTCTCGAACGGTTGTGCGCAATCGACTGATGGCGCTGGGCATTTTTCTGATCCCGGTACTGGTGCTCAGCGCCGCTACCGGGCTGTGGTTTGCGGTTAAAAGCGGTAAAATCGATATCATCGGTAATCTGGGCACCAGTAATAAGGGTGTCCTGGTGGAGCCGGTGAGGGACATCGGCTCTGTAGAGATACTGGCGCCGGATGGGCAGGTGTTCGATTATCATCTGCTGAGCCCGGCGCAGTGGACGCTGCTGATCCCGGGGGGTGGCGATTGCGCTGAACCATGTAAAGAGACGCTCTGGCTGACGCGACAATTGCACGTGGCCCTGGGGCGTAGAGCCAGTCATGTGCGCCGCATATACCTCAGTGAGAGCTGGCCGCTGGAGCCGGAATTTGTAAGCTATTTGCAAGCGGAGCAGCCACGGATGCAACTTTTACATGCATCTCCCGCTGCCGTCGATAAACTGCTCGGCTCGCTGCCGGGGGGGCGGCATCCGGTGCGGGACGATCTCTTTTACCTGGTCGATAAACGTGGCTTTGTTATGATGGTGTACGGCCCCGAGCATAGCGGCAAGGATGTTATTACCGACCTCAAGTTTTTAATGAAGCAGGTCGGTGACGATTGAATCGAGAGGCAATAATTGTCGATAAGAACAGGCTGTTTACAGGGTTGCTACCCTGTCCGCCATGTAGGATGACATGAGAGAAACCAGTACGGTGCAGAGCGAGACCAGTAGTCAGGGCTTGGCGAATTGGCGGGATTACCTGGAGCTGACCAAGCCCAAGGTGGTCGCGCTAATCTTGCTGACGACAGTGATCGGTATGTTTCTCTCCATACCGGTAATGGTGCCGTGGAATATTCTACTGTACGGCAACCTCGGTATAGGCCTGTGTGCGGCCTCGGCCGCGGCAATAAACCACCTGGTCGACAGTCGTGTCGATGCCGTTATGGCCAGGACGCGGAATCGGCCGTTGGCCCAGGGCCGGGTAGATACCCGTAGCGCTTTGATTTTTGCCTTGTCGCTGGGCATCAGCGGCACCTTGATTCTGTACTTCCTGGTCAATCCCCTGACCGCCGTGCTGACGGTAATCTCACTCATCGGATACGCGTTTGTCTACACGCTGTTTTTAAAGCGTGCAACACCACAAAATATCGTTATCGGCGGGCTTGCGGGTGCGGCCCCTCCCCTGCTCGGCTGGACCGCCGTTACCGATGAAATTCACGCCCATGCCTTGTTGTTGGTGCTTATCATCTTTGCGTGGACGCCGCCGCATTTCTGGTCGCTGGCCATCCAACGCCGGGACGAGTATGCCAAGGTGGATATTCCCATGTTGCCGGTTACTCACGGTATTCCCTTCACCAGTTTGCATATTCTGCTCTATACCATACTACTGTTTGTGGTGAGTATTCTGCCCTTTGCCGTGGGTATGTTGGGGCCGCTTTATTTGCTTGGCGCCGTGCTGCTCGGTGGTGGTTTTCTCTACTGGAGTATCGTCTTGTACCGGGGTAATAACCCCCGGGCACCCATGGAGACATTCAAGTTTTCTTCCATTTACCTGATGGTATTATTTTTGATTATGCTGATTGATCACTACCTGTTTCCACAGCCAGTGATGATCAGCATGGTTTCCGGCTAGTCGATAAGGGATTCGAAAATTGGACCGAGCGCGACGCAATATCAGATTTACAGTAACGGCATTGGTGATGGCTGCCCTGTTGTCGGCTGGTATGTTTATCATCAAACTGACCTCGCCGCGGGTCATGACGACCCAGGACCTGCAGCTCAACGGTGCCTATGTCTTCGACCAGCCTCGTATCATCGAGCCCTTCGACCTCATTGATCAGGACGGCAAGGAATTCACCCTGGCGCAGCTGCAGGGCAAATGGTCGCTGTTGTTTTTTGGCTATACCTATTGCCCCGATATCTGCCCTACCACCCTGAGCGATTTGAAAAAATTCAAGGTCATGTTGGCGGATACACCATGGGAGGAAGATACCCGGGTGGTGCTGGTTTCAGTTGATCCCGCGCGGGATACTCCAGAGAAACTTGGAGAATATGTTAGATATTTCGACCCGGAATTTATCGGCGTTACCGGTGAGTTTATGGCGTTACAAAAACTCGCGGCCAACGTCAATGCGGCCTTTATAAAAACCATGTCTGAAGACGGTACGAGTTATCAGATCGATCACACGTCCAATATTGTTTTGGTCAATCCCCACGGCCACTATCATGGGTTTTTCAAGCCCCAGGCCACCCTCTCGGAGGGTCAATTCGATCCGGGAAAGCTGAAAGTCACCTATCAATCCATTCGCACCTCGTTTGAAGACTGAAGCCGGCGCAGATTCCCTCCCCTTTAGTAAGCCGGCGTCCACATTCCATCCGGGCATAAAAAAAGCCGGCGGGTTGCGCCGGCAAAGCTAGGGGGTGACTTTGCCTCTCGGCGTGGTGTTTTCGAACCACCACAGAGGCTGTTAACTAACAGTCTAATCAATTCCGCCGGGCCTGCATGG
>JAUXCW010000050.1 GCA_030618705.1 Gammaproteobacteria bacterium
AGTGACAGTGATTGCGGATTCCTGCCTGGTAGCAGGGACCTTAGCCACAATTGCCATGCTCAAGGGTTGCGCCGCCGGCGAGAATTGGCTCGCCGGGTTGGAGGTTCCGCACCTGGTCATTGACCAACAGTTGCATATCTCGGGATCTATTCGAAGCGGTAACTGAGGCCCAGGGTAAAGCGATTAAAATCTACCAGGCCCGGGGCGATCTCATCGACAGACTGCAACGCAAAACCGGCGTCACTGATATAGCGTTGACCGCTTGCTGTAAGCAACCAGTTGTCGAATTGTAAGTTAAGCTTCAGGCCGAAGCTCCAGGCGCCGTATCCCGACATACGATAATCGTCAGAGAAATACCTGTCGTCCTCGTGCTCCCTGGCCTCATTGCCAAAAAAACCCGCCGAGGTTTGTGAGTAATAGCGCAGGTAGGGTACCAACTGCCAGCGCCGGCCAATATTCTGGTACCAGGATACCGATAGGGTCTGGGAGTCGATACCCCAGCTGTCGTGGTAAAAACGGTAATCCGCGTGCAGTGCCGCCCGCAGGGAATCCAGGAAGTAGCGATAACCCGCCGTCAATGCCCACTGCCGCCGTTGGTCCGGTCGGCGATCATTAAACTTGTAGGGGTCGTCGAGATAACCGTCCTGTTGGGTATAGCTCAGTGCGGTCTGGAAGACGCTTTTGGCGTTGATCACCTGGCTACCGCTCAGGTAAACAGAGCCCTTGCGTTTGTCATCGTCGAGGGTGCCGGTGGGAAATACCCCCTGGGTGGGTGTGATCTGGTCAAACGAGTAGCTCAAGCCGGTACCGATGGTGGTCATGTCGCTGTTGAGCTCCCACAGGAGATCGAAACCCGCGGCATTGGAGATGTAGTCGTCCTCCCCCGAATACTGGTAAAACACGCCCCACCTGCCCTTGTCCCGATGACGATTGAGGGTGACGGCGACATCGGTGCGATTATCCCTGATCGAAGCGCCGCTCATGATCAGCACGGGCTCGCCCTGGGCGTTCTTTTCCGTCTGCCACGGGGACGCACCGCTCATCCTCTCGTAGGCCAGGTCGGCGACAATCGAGAAGGTCTCGGCTATCGGCGCCTCGATCCGCAGTTGATTGATGTCTATTTCGTAGCGCTCGGTGGTACTGCCCGGCGCCACCTTGTCCCGATCGAGGTCGTCTTCCTTGTAAAAGCTGTAGCGATAGCCCAGGGTCGTGGTCTCGGGTTGCGCGTCCGCCTGGGTATTGCTGACACCGGGCAACAGCAAGGCGGCCGAGGTCAGGGCTGTCAGGGCATCCTTCCTGGCCCGGTCCGGTTTGTTGTTATTGTTCATTCAGCTCCCGGTCGATTAGTTGCAACCGCATCCACCGCCGGCGGCTTTGCCGCCCCCGCTCGAGCCCTCTTTGCTGAAATATTCCTGCTCCAGCAGCTGGGCCTCCATGGGGTCCGGGGCCCAGGCCATTTCCGGTCGGGCCAGGTGTTGTCTTTGCCAGGGTTCCACGGTTTCACAGCCACCGCATAACAACAGGCCGGATACCAGGCCCGCTAAAACCAGCCCGCGGCGGAAAACACGCGAGCAATTGCCAGGTATAGGTCTACCCTTGTTCATGGTTTGGGCTCCTTGAGCAGCTGCTCCAATTCCGCTTGTATTCTGGCCTTGTCATTCTTGCGGAAACCAATATGAATACGGTGAATTTCGCCGCTTCGATCGACCAGGAAGGCCGTGGGCAGCCCCGGAATTTGATAGGTTTTGGCGTTTACGCCCGCCGGGTCCGCAACGATACGGTAGTCGACAGGATATTTTTCCAGGAAGCGCTGCATATCCGCCGCCGACTCATCGAGATTGACGGCCACGACTTCAAAGCCCTGCTCGCCGAATTCCCTGTAGAGTTCGTTTAACGCGGGTAAGGACTTCCTGCACGGTCCGCACCAGCTTGCCCAGAAATCGATGTAAAGGACCTTGCCCCGATACCCGAGCAGGATATCCTGCGGCATGTCCCCGGAGGGGTCTATTATCGGGGGCGCGACCTGGCCAGGCTCCAGTGCCCATAAGGGACAACACAGGCAAGCCATCAACAGCGCAGTGACCAGGCGAAGTCGCTTAGACATAAAGTCGCTTAGAAACAATGAACAGCAGATATACTGGGAGGTATCCGCTTACGCGGCCCGGTTATTTTTATTCCTGACATTAATGGCGCGTACTTAAGCGATATTGACGGAGGAACCGGGGATTCCAGCGCAGGACCGTACGCCGGTTGGACCCGGCGCCCGAGCCTACATGGACGTATTCACGGCGAGTCCTGGGCTGGGAGCCCCGGTTCCTTACCCAACTGCAATAATATAAATGCATTGTCTTGTCGGTTTTGCTCTTAAGTAAGTGCCATTCATTCCTGACATAATAACTGCCGATGATTGACTTAATCCAGATAATTCGGTATTCGCCAGTGGGCGATCGAATGTCTTCGAGCCTACGGTGGATAGTTCTTTTATCGTTGACGGGCCGAATTCATTGGATCGCAAACCCGTATTTGCGCCCGGGACTGTCCCTGTTAAGCTGGAAATCATGGGAAAACTCGCCGCAACAATATTCGCTGTCCTGCTACTCGGCCTGGCTTATCGCTACCTGTTCCCGACAGGGGGCGATGGCACGCGGGAGATTGCGGCGGTGAATAGCGGGCAAAGCGTCTGGCCGGGTGAGCGGCAGCCAGCCGATCCAGGCCCGTCCATCCTGCAAGCAGCGGAGGACCCGGACCCACGGCAACGCTTTCTCACCTTGTTGCAAAACGGGGACTATGACTCAGCGGCCCGCCTGTACGAATCCCTGGAACACGGTGACCCGGTTCTATTCGATACCCTTCAGGCCGCCTACCACGACCACCTTCGGCAAATGATCAAGGATGAGGAGTACGCCACGGTGGTGTCACTGACCGATGTGTTTCGCAACTACTATTACAACGATTTCCATACCCTGGTCTACCTGGCGGCGGCCTGTTCGCACCTGGGAGACTTTCGTTGCACCATCGATGCCTACTACGGAGCGGCGCTGTACGGCGTGGAGCCATGGCAGGTCAAAACCGCCAGAAGCACCCTGAAGCTGTTCCTCGATAAAACGGATACCCTGTGGAGCAAAGGGCAACGCTGGAGTGAACTGATTACGCTGTATGAACACGCGCTGCAATGGGAACCGGACAACTCCATCTACCACCTGAGATTGGCGGAGCTCTACCTGGAGCTGGGGTATTTCGATTCAGCGCTGGCGTCGCTGGCATCTGTCGCCCCTGGCGCCGAGCTGGCACTGCGAATCGACAGGGTCAAACAGGCGGTCGCCGACCAGAGCCAAATCGCAACAGGTATCCCACTGCAAAAGAAGGGTAATCACTACCTGGTCGATGTCCTGCTCAACGGGGTGCCGGTCCGGCTTATGATCGATACCGGGGCGTCGATATCGGCACTGTCAGGGGATGCGGCAGCGACGATCGTCGATCGCGCCGGCCTGCAATACCAGGGCGAAACCCGCCTGTCCACGGCAGGCGGCACCATCGACTCCCGGGTCTACCTTGCCGATACCGTGGCAATCGACCGCCACCAACTCTACGGCATTGAATGGGTGGTGATCGACTATCCCGACACAGATATCGACGGTGTGTTAGGCATGAATATCCTCAGTCAGTTCGAATTTCGGCTGGATCAAAAACGGCAGCTATTGATACTTCAACAACGCTGAAGCGACACGGTAAAATTCCCCTGTGAAATTAACGACTCTAATTGTTACCATGGCGGATCATCAGATCGGACCTGGGGTTTACCATGCGCGTCGTCATCTTCTTTACGGTTATTGCCATTTCATTCCTGCCCGCTTGTTCCATCAATAAACTCAAGCACGAGTTGGAGCGAGCCGACAGTACCTATGCTTATGTCAAGGTCGCACCTATAGAGGACGCCACGGGGGAGGGCAAAGTACTGCTGGTTATCTACCAGCAGACCGAATCCGGCCTGAAGCTGATTAACTATCGCACCCCAGGCACCGGTCAAGATTCCTTTTTCCTGGTTCCCCAGGGCGACTATACCGTGGTCGCCTTTGAGGATTTGAACCAGGATTTTATCTATCAACAAGGCGAGCCCGCCGCTTCCAGTGATAATCCGCCGCTGGTTACTGACATCGCCGAGCGCGACGTGGAGCCCGACTACGGCAGTATGCCATCACAGGCCTTGCAGCTCTCCGCCAGCCATGAATTACCGATGACCATTGATCTGTCTACACAAGCCCTGTCGCGACAACTCGACAAGTCGCGTAGCAGAAGCTACCTTAAAATCGTCGATTGGGACTACCCGGCGTTTTCCGCAGAAAATGTCGCCAAGGGTCTATGGCAACCATTGAGCTTCCTCGAGGAGACCGGCTTTGGTCTCTACCTGCTGGAAGAGCTCGACCCCAATAAACAACCGCTGCTGTTAGTCCACGGCATCAATGGCTCCCCGCTGAACTTCAAAGCCCTGATCGAGAACCTGGATGATCACTACCAGGTACTGCTGTTTCAGTATCCAAGCGGCTTCCCGCTGGACCATACGGCTTATACCCTGCAACTAGCGGTAGATGATTTTCTCGAGCGCTACCCCGACCAACACCTGCAGGTTTTAGCACATAGCATGGGCGGATTGGTGAGTCGAGGTATGCTTGTCCTCAACGACGCAGAAACCAGCGCACGAATCAGCACCTATATCACACTGGCCACACCCTGGTCGGGCCACGACGCTGCGCGCTTGGGCGTTGAATGGTCACCGGCAGTCGCGCCGGTATGGAAGAGCATGGTTCCCAACAGCAAGTACCTTCAGCTTATATTTTCCAAACCGCTGCCAGAAAATATTAACCACTATTTGTTCTTTACCTATGCCGGCAGTCGCAACGGGCCTAGCCAGGGCAACGACGAGGTGGTGACAGTGCAAAGCCAACTCAATTACCAGGCCCAGCGCGAGGCCGCCGCGATTTACGGCATCGACGACAACCACAACGGAGTTCTCGACAACCCCTGCACGATTGCCACGATACAAACCTTGTTGGCCCGTGAGACCGGGAAGCCGTTGCCGGCATTGCCCTCCTGTCTGCCCACCCCACCAGCACCGGCACAGTAATAAGCGCGACTAATCCCACCAGGGGTAGAAGTCGGGCATATCAATTCAAACTTGCTCAATGGCTCCGGGGTACTGCGAGACAATGTCATCTGAAGTCACTAACACGATGCCTTCTACCCGGGCTTGAGCCACCAATATTCGGTCGAACGGATCTTTATGGATAGCAGGTAGCCCCGTCAGCGCAACTGCATGAACGCTGCTCACGGGCAATTCCTCATAGCCATTATCCAGCAGCCCGCGCCGCATCAGACCGGGCTCTACGACGAAATCTTCCCGGCCCAGGCCGGCCTTAATAGCTATCTCCCAGAGACTGGCCGCGCTAAACAAAAGCTCATTCTCGGGCGCCTCAATGAGTGCCAATGCAGCTGCGGAGAGCTTTTCGGGCTGCCCGGCCGCCCACAGTAAGAGGTGGGTGTCCAACAGGAACTTCACGAATCACCCCGGAACATCGTTTCAATCTCTTCAGCTCCCATGGTATCAAAATCATCGGGCACCTTGATTTGGCCAAGCAGAAAGCCCAAACGCTTTTGCTGACCCGCTTCCGGCGTATCCAATGGGACGACTTTCACCATCGGCTTGCCTGCTTTTGCTATCACAAAGGGCTCCCCCTTAGCCGCTTTTTCCACCAGGCGCGAGAGATGGGTTTTCGCTTCATGGATATTAATTGTTTCCATCTTGTTCACCTCTTGCCTATAGACGCCTATAAACTAAGTTTACTTAGTTTAGTCTAATATAAGCGAGGACTTCAATCAAGGTTCGATCATTCCGGGACTAATCCCACCAGGGGTAGAAGTCCGGCATATCCGTGCTGACTTTATCAGTGTACTCGGCCGGCCGTTTTTCGAGGAAGGACCGCACCCCCTCTTTACCACCGAGCATGCTGGTATAAAACATCGACAGTGAATCGATCTTGTGCGCAGCCATGGGGTGGGGCTGTGCGGAATTGCGATACATCATCTGCCGGGTCAAGGCCACTGCAACCGGGCTGTATCGAGCGATGCGACTCGCAATCTTATAGGCCTCATCCAGCAACTGGCCTGCGGGCACCACGGCTTTGACGAAACGCCCTTGTAACGCCTCATCCGGCTTGAGTATATCGGCGCTGTAAACCCACTCCAGGGCCTGTGAAATACCGACGATGCGCGGTAAAAACCAGCTGGAACAGGCCTCGGGGGTAACGCCGATCTTGTTGAACACAAAACCGATTCGCGCGTGCTCCGAGGCCAGGCGGATATCCATGGCGCAGGTCATGGTCGCGCCGATACCGACAGCGGCGCCATTGATGGCCGCAATGACCGGCTTGGCGCAATCGTAGATTGCCAGGGTAACCCTGCCCCCGGTATCGCGAACGCCACTGTGGATCTCCGGATCGTCCAGCCCCTGCTCCATATCCTCGAGGCCTGGAGACAATGCCTCGTCCAGCCCGAAGACATTACCACCGACCGACAGATCCATTCCCGCACAGAAAGCGCGGCCCGCCCCGGTGACGACGATGGCTCGCACCGCATCGTCATCGCTGGCCCGATTAAAAGCCTGTATCAATTCCTCGGCCATCTCCACGGTAAAAGCGTTGAGGTGCTCGGGACGATTCAGCGTGAGGGTGAGAATATAGTCGTCGACCTGGTACTCGATTGTGTTGTAATCCATGAGCTTGCCTCGATGGTTTATTGAATTGAAACAGCTTGATCAGCGCCGCGGCTTATTCGGCTATTTCCGGCGGCCGGCGCTCGAACCAGGGCCGGGCACGCTCCAGTTGGCCGGCCAACTGGTACATTGTGTACTCATCGCACATGCGACCGGTGAATTGCATACCCAGGGGTAGGCCCTCTTCGGTCCAGTGCAGGGGTACCGACATGGCGGGCAGCCCGCTGATGTTAGCCATCGCGGTAAAGGCCATTTGCCCCAGTACCGGCAACATCATCTGCTCCAGCAAACCGCTGCCGTATATCAGCCGCGCCACCGGCAGCCGATTGACGACGGCCAGCAAGCGCTCCTCCGCCGGGGTCGGCGGCAATACACCCAGAGCCACGGGCGGGTTGACCAGAGTGGGGGTCAACAGCATATCGAAGCCTTGCAGGTACTCGCCCATGGCCATTTGCACCCGGTGCCAACCCTGCTGCGCCGCCAGTAATTCTGTCGCGCCCAGGCTCTGGCCAATACGGGCCATGATTTTTGTCGTCGGCTCCAACAGGCGATAGGCCTCCGGGCCCTGGCTGCGGGCCCACTCGACTTGCATCGCTGTATGTGAAAAAACCACCACGGCAAAATCGCGCCACATCTGCTCCTGGTCTATTACCGGGTCTGCCTCCACCAGCTCATGACCCATCTGCTCCAGCGTGGCCACCGTTTGCTCCAGGCCCCGACGCGCCTCCGGATGCACTTGTGCCGGAATCATCGGCCTGCTGCTGAAACCGATTCGCAGGGGTTTCGGATCGCGCTGTGCAGCTTCGAGATAGGAGCCCTCGGGAAGTTTCACCACATAGGGAGCGCCGACTTCCTCACCCTGTGTCCTGTCGAGCATGGCCGCGCTATCCCGCACCGAAACGGAGATGACGTGTCCCGCGACCGCACCACTCCAACCCTCACCGATAACCGGGCCGGATGGGTTGCGTCCACGGCTGGGTTTAAAACCGAACACCCCGCAGCAAGCGGCCGGGAAGCGGATCGAACCACCGCCGTCATAGGCCGACGCCAGGGGTACGATGCGCGCCGCAACCGCCGCCGCCGAACCGCCGCTGGAACCGCCACTGCTGTATCCCTGGCGCCAGGGATTATGGGTCGGGCCATGGGCCTTGGGCTCAGTGGTGATTATGAGGCCGAATTCCGGGGTATTGGTCTTGCCGAAGGGCACCACGCCGGCGGCGAGAAAGCGCCTGACCATTTCGCTGTGCTGCGCCGGTACATACCGAATACCGCGACTGCCCATGCTCATGGGTTCGCCGGCAAAGTCGTTGTCGAAATCCTTCAGCAAAAAGGGTACGCCGGCGAACGGCCCGTCGGGCAGGGCGTGTTTCGCAACGATGCGCGCACGATCGTCGAAGCGATGGATGATGGCATTGAGGGACGGGTTTATCCGATCCGCCCTCCTGATGGAGTGGTCCAGTAATTCCCCTGCGCTCAGCTCTCCACGAGCGACCAGCCCGGCCATACCCAGCCCATCGAAGGCCAACAGTTCATCCGTTCCGATCGAACTCATCAATACACCCTCACCCGATAGACAATGGCGCCGTTTTTAATCGAATTTATCACCAGTGGTCGAATTGCCCTGCCGTCTTCACCAATGGTGATTCGCCCCAGGATACCGGAGAAATCCCTGGTCTGGCGAACCTGCCCCGCAACACACTGCCGCGTGGCCGCCGCCTCACCACATGCCATGACAGCGCGAGCCGCTATAGCCATGGCCTCGATACCGAGCACGGAAAACGTATCGAGTTGATTTATCACATCCCTGCCCACACGACTGTACTCCTTACCGACCCGGGTCAGCGGCACCCGACGGGTATAAACATCGGTTGCCAGCATACCTTCAAACATTTTCATACGCTTTGGAAACTGCTTTACCAGGGAGGACAGGGCGCCATCCGGACCCATCAGCCGCGGTCGCCACTTCAACTTGTTCAACGCCACGCCGACTGCCATCAACTTCGCCGTGCCGACCGTCATATAGATTAATTCCGGATCCTTTTTATGCAGGCCCCTGAATTGCCGTGTGTAGTTTGCGGCCTCGCCAGTAAGATGCACTTGCTCGACGATTTCCCCACCGATAGATTCAAACTTGCGACTGAATTCCCCGGCCAGGAAGCGTGAGTACGGATTGTCCGGATTGCTGACCACCGCTACCCTTTTTATCAACAAATCATCCCGCACAAACAGGGCTGCGACCGCGCCCTGGAAGCTGTCGTCATAGATCACCTGGCTAACATAGCTGCCGCCCTTCACTATTTCGGGGTTAGTGGCCGACGCCGCCAGCAGCGGAATTTCCAGCCGATTCGCCAACGGCGCCGCCGCCAGCATGGCATTACTGCCGGCAAGGCTGATCACTGCAAGAACCTTGTCATCGGCAGCAAGTCGTCGCAAGGCCTCGCTGACAGCGGCAGGTTCATCAGCAACACTGACCTCCATCAGGTCGATTCCGGTACCGCCATCCATAAGGGGGTAAAGGCTCAGCGCCCATTCCATACCCTTGATAGCCTGGCGACCCTTGAAACCATCGAGGCCCTCGGTCGGCGCCAGCACGGCGAGAGTAACCGACTCACCGTTGGCCTCGATGACAGGCTCTTTGTTACAGGCGCTGAGCACCAGCAACAGACTCAATAGTAATGGGGCGAGGCGGCTATGCATTATGGCCGTTCAGCTTACAGGAAATAGATAACATTGGTCTGCACATTCAGCTTTTCCTCAAACTGGCTCTGGATCTTCTGCTTGAACTGCCCCAGATCATCACGGGTCAACGGCTCCCTGGCCAGTAAATCAATTATCAGCAACAAGCGACCCTCGTGGTAACTGACCTTTACCTTGCTGATCCGAAGATACTTGCCATTGACGTAATAGCGATCCGACTCCAGTTTCTTTTCGAACACGATACTATCGACGATCTGGCTGTAGGACAGGTAGAGCGGCACGGTGATCAACGCCAGCAGCAGGAGCATGACCAGCATCCCGCGTTTATTCCGCAACACGGGGGAGAAACCCAGGATGCGAAAAGTAAACATGGCGGCGAGTATGATACCCACCATATTGGTCAGGAACAGCAGGAAGGCCTGCAGGAAAAAATACGGGTCTCCCCGGCCCAGGCCAATCCCGGCTACTGCCAGCGGCGGCACCAGGGCGACAGCGATGGCAACCCCGGCGAGATTCTGGGCGATCTCCCGGTAGGAGCGAGCATAGGCCGCGGCGACACCGGATACGATGGCCACCACCAGGTCCAGCAGCGTCGGGTTCAACCGACCGAGCATTTCCGCGGTGACCGGCTTGTGGGGAAAGGCCAGGGTGGTGAGCGCCGCGGTTGCCAGCGCCAGCGCTATGCCCACAGACATCGTTCGAAGAGAGTGCCAATAGAGGCGCTGGTCGGCCCGCAGCAAACCCATGGATGCCGAAACCAGGGGCGCCATCAGCGGTGCCAGGATCATCGCGCCGATAATTACCGCCGCGTTATCAAGATAGAGGCCCACCGTGGCGAGCATCGTACTCAGGATCATCAGCGCCAGATAGCTGGTATGGAGTTCGGAATCCTCGCGCAGGGACTTGAACAGATCCTTGAACCGATCTTCCGAGGCGTAAGAGAAAAACGGGATGCGCCGACTGAGGGATTTTTTAAGTTCTCGCTCGTTGGGCAGATTTTCTATTCGAATACTCTCCCGGCGGGTATCGGTTTTGCGGCCGGTCTGGCGCAGCGCGGGGCCGACATTGACCCGGGTGGCATTGTGCAGGGTTTTACAGAAAACGGGGGTGGTGGAAGCTTGCACACCATCGATATGCACGTCCATCTGCCGCTCGGGCTCGATGCGCAACTCACTGCTCTTGATATGGCCAATCGCCTGGGGCAGCTTTTTGGAATGTGAACGCGAGGTGACCAACTGCACCAGGAAGGTGAAATACTGGAGCATGGAGATAGGCGCGGTAATAACCAGGCCCACGGCACCGTCCTGGACAGAGCTGTCGTATTCAGTGAGATCCGACACCAGATCCCCGGTATGGCGCTGCACCAACATGCAACCGCTGGCTGCAGTTCGAATGGACTTTCCACTGGAGGTGGTGAGGGTAAAAGCCTGCAACCTGAAACGCAGCAGCTTGCGGATGGCGCTAAAAAACCATCTCATGCGCCTGCCCTCCGGTGCATCCAGCATCGGTATCCAGCCGATACTGGCCCGAAACAGCATGATCTGCCCGTTGCACAGGATGATATCCATCAGCGGCGCGTCGCTCGCCAGCGCCAATTCGATCGCCTGCTCCCGATTGCCGGGTAAGTCCAGATAGCGCACCAGTCTACCCTGGCGCATAAGGGGTAGAATACCCACACTGAACTGGTGCTCCATGGCCAGCTGCAAGACCTGTTTTACCCCGTCCAGATCGGCAGCGACTACCACATGATCCGCCCCCGCCAGGCAAGCCAGCGGATCTTCCAGCAATTGCGCCAGCGGCCGGGCGTTGACGGCGGCGCCGCAGCTATTGTCCAGCACGGCGCTGACCAGGCCCTCGGGCGCCTGGTCATAAACCAGAAGCGCTGACTCCACGAACTTACTCATTGCATCCCACTTCCCGGCGCGGTGTTTTACTTCAAAATTTATTAAACGAATAACCTGCCTGTAATTCAGTTTTATTATCCACAAATTTCACGCCACCTGACAGGGCAATAATTGCGTGATCCGGATTACCTGCTCTATACTGGCCCGATTATGGGAGAATTATCACGATGATAATCAGAACAGCGTTGATTGTAGTATTCGTCCTTGCCACCGCCTCGGCCAACGCGGTAACTCCCCCCTTTGAGCAATCGCGAAGTCTCGCCTTTATCCGCGACCGGGGCGGCCTGGCACTGGGCGAGCCCTACCGCAAAAACAACACCTGGTGGCTGGCCCTGGAATGCAACGTATCCGGCATAAAAACTATCACCGACACCCCGGTAAACATTCATTCCGGCCTCGCCTGGTCGAAGAGTGTCGCCAGGCTGGAGGAAAAGCGCATATACCTGACGGTATTTACCGCGGTACAAGGCACCCAGGCGCCCTCGGCGATCTGCGGTGATGCACCGCTGCCACGGGTCTCCGCCGGAGTCTACCAGGTCTACTATGTCGACCCCGACGAGAGCGAACACCTGCTGGGCGCCGTCGAAATAAAATAGATCCCGGACATGCAGCCATCACAAATTTAACGAATTTGCAGGCATACCGCTCATCATCACGGCAAGTAACGCCTCAGCATCTTGAACAGCGGCAACCGATAGATCAGCAGGGCGGACAAAATACACAGGCAGCCCATTATTTGATTGCCGGTCATGCGCTCATCCAGCGTCAGGGCTGACAGTACCGCCGTCCACACCGGCTCGGCTAAAAATATCATACTGGCATGGCTGGCGCTGACGCTCTGCAGAACCCGGTTCTGGATGGCGAAGCGCAAACTCGTGGCCAGTAAAGCAGAGGCGATCAACCACCACCACGCCCGGGACGAGAGCGCCTCGCTCCAGCTCTCGGTGGCCAGCGCCGCAATACCGGCAATGACACCGACAGTGAGTAATTGCACCGTTGACAGGGCCAGCGGCGGCATTTGCTGGACATAGCGCACAGTAAAGATAAGGTGCAGGGCAAAGCCCAACGTGGACAGCGCAAACAGCCACTGGTCGGTTTCCAATACGAAACCGTTGTCCATGGTTATTAGTGCCAGCCCCAGCACCGAGGGGAGCAAGGCCAGCAGGAGCGCGGGGCTGATCACCTGGCCGAATAACACCCGGCCGAGTAGCGGTACAAGCACCACATTGAGGCTGATAATAAATGCACCGACGCCGACGTAGCGCGTTTGTTTCAGCGCCAGTACCCATAACAACAAACTGAGGCCGAGAATCACCCCGGTAGCCACGCTGCGAAGCGTTTGCCGCCGGCTGAACTCACGCAAGGCCGGCAGGCAAAACAGGGCAAGCGTTACTCCCGCCAGCAAAAATCGCAGAGCAACAAAGGTAAACGGCTCGAACTCCCGCAGGGCGTACTTGGATATTACCCAGCCCGCCGCGGCGATCAGGGTTACCGACAGCAGCCACAGCTCGGCCCGCCACAAGGGTGCCTCCTGGCCGGAGCGGCTCACTGCGACACCGTTGTCGAATAACTTGCCACATTGGCCCGATGCATCGGTGATGTAATCATTTCACATTGTTTCAACTGGCTGTTTCTCATCAATAATTTTATATTGGCGCAGAATTTGCAATATCTTGTTTGAAACAATACACCAGGCCACAAGCCCGGTAATAATACCAAGATACCAGAAGCCAAGGAGATCAGCGCTATGCACGTGCGTGCAGGAGAAGCAT
The DNA here is from genome assembly GCA_030618705.1 of Gammaproteobacteria bacterium. Classification (GTDB taxonomy): domain Bacteria; phylum Pseudomonadota; class Gammaproteobacteria; order Pseudomonadales; family JAHEGP01; genus JAHEGP01. The sequence continues at coordinate 13,140 of JAUXCW010000050.1, forward strand.
CGTTCCAGAACCACTTTCGCTGCCAGCGATTTTTCCAGATCAACGGCCAGTGGCATTTCACCACACGGGAACAAACCGTCGAAGGCCCCTACCCCAGCAAATCCAACGCGGAACAGGGTCTTAAACGCTACGTCGAGATGGTCAACTGCCGGGTCTTCGATACCAGCGAGCAACAATCCATCAATGCCCTCAAGGTACTGCGCTGACCCCTGAGTACCCGGCGTCGACGTACCGTCGCCGCCCTTCCCTCCGCCACACAGGCTGATTGCTTTTGCGCTCAACGCGAGTATAGTTGGCCTGTATATTTATCCATATTTTAATGGCGCTTACTTAAGCCGCGATATTGACGGAGGGACCGGGGATTCCAGAGCAGGACCGTGCGCCGGTTGGACCCGGCGCCCGAGCCTACATGGACGTATTCACGGCGAGTCCTGAGCTGGGAGCCCCGGTTCCTTGCCCAACTGCAATAATATAAATGCATTGTCTTGTCGGCTTTGCTCTTAAGACTCCGCCATTCACTCAATAGGTATAAGTCACTATAGATGGTATTACGGTATGTACATCTATACTTCTACCTAGCAGGACACACGGGGTGGTGTCGGCTAGCACCCACCCCGGGTTGATTATAACTACTAATAATAGAGGGGATGACTCCCATGAAGGATCAGCAAAAACTATTCACGGTAAAGCCGCTCGCGCTCGCCACGGCATCACTGCTGCCTATCGCTTTCGCATCCGGCGGCAGCTGGGCGCAGGATGACGCGGTCATGCTGGAGGAAGTCATCGTTACCGCGCAGAAAAAAGCGGAAAACGTGCAGGACATCCCCGCGACCATCAATGCCGTCTCCGCGGCCCAGATAGAGGAGTTCACGGTACTCAACTACGAGGATCTCGGCGCACTGGTACCGGGCCTGGATTTGCAAAAGGCCGATGCCCGCCGCCAGACCATCACCATCCGCGGCATCACCGCCGACCCGGATAACATCGCCCAGCAGCCGATTACCACCTATATCAACGAGGTCGCGGTGCGACAACAGGTCATCTTCAGCGCGGTATACGATATAGAGCGCATCGAGGTATTGCGTGGACCCCAGGGTACCCTGCAGGGCCGCACCGACCCCGCCGGCTCCATCCTCAACTACACCAAGATGCCCAGCACCAGCGAGTGGGACGGCTACGTGCAACAGACATTCACTGACGAGAAAGGTTCCAATACCCAATTCGGCGCCAGCCTGCCGGTAATCCAGGATAAGCTGGCATTCCGGGTCGCCGGCGTCTACGAGGATACCGACGGCCAGGGCTACGAAAATGTCAACAACGGCCAGGAGGAATCATCGCGAACCAAGTCGGTGCGGGCGACCATGGACTATCTGCCCACGGACAACCTGGAATGGCAGCTCATGTACAGCTATACCGAGCGCAATGTCACCTTCCCTGAAGCCATATTCGGCGACCTGGGCGGCTACGCGGATCTCACTTCGCCAGCCTCTCCCGTCAACTCCGACCCCTTCTATCCGAA
>JAUXCW010000292.1 GCA_030618705.1 Gammaproteobacteria bacterium
CGCCCCGCCAGTGCGCCCAACTGGCGGTATCGAAGCTTTAACTCCGGTACCACGCCGTTTTCCACCCGACCCAGATTGTCGAACAGATCCCCTTCGACCCAGGCCAACAGGGAACAGTGCCTGGCATCTCCAGGCGAATCGCCGGCCACTGTCACGGTGAGCGCGCCGTCTTTGGCGGGCACGACAGTCGGCGTGGCAATACCGGATTCGGCCAGGGCCCGCATCCAGAGGAGTTCGGACAGCAGCTCGCGCTCTGTGTGATAGCCCGGCCGATGGATACGCAGGGCATATTGCTCACCGCCGGGGGAGCACACTTTATAGACACTGTTTTCCCGCTGTTTGACCAGGCTGAACCCTGCCTGGTCCAGGCCCCACTCGCGCAGGGCCACCGGCACCAACCGGCTTACCGTCGCGACCGATTCGTCATCCTCATCGACGGTCTCCATCAGCAATTCACCGCCGTGGTTGACCAGCCAGATACAGGCGTCTTCAAACCGCTTAAGTACCTCGTCGCAATACTCCCGGTCGACCAGCAGGCCGGGTTTAAATTGCATTACGGTCTCATCATAGGCTGCGACGATGGCCCAGATACCGCACTCGTAGAGCGCCCTCATCATCATCCAGCTGGTGTTGGCATCGCTGAACTCCAGCCCCATGACCAGGCCTTTTTGCCTGATCCCGGTAAAAAACGGGAAACGCGGCTGGATTTTTTCCAGCCCCTGGCGAATATACACCGCCTGTGTGTTGACGTTGGCCAGGGTGGTGTCCGCCAGACTGAGCTCCAGCGCCTTGAGTGCGACCATACAGCCCAGGTCGGAGCCGCCAAAGGTCGATACATGGCCCCAGCCGTTATCGTTTAACCAGTTCCCGCAACGCTCCGTCATCACCACGGCGGCCATGGGGTAGAGACCGCCTGACAGCCCCTTGCCGGTAACCAGGAAATCCGGCTCCACGCCCCAGGCCTCGATGCCCCAACGAAAGCCCGTGCGACCGAGGCCCGTTTGCACTTCATCGGCTAAAAACAAGCTGCCGTGTTTTTCGCAAAGGGCTTTGACCCCCGGTAAATAGTCATCGGAGGGGACAGGGAAGCCGTAGGTGGCGGGAATGCTCTCCATCATTACCAGAGCCACATCCTCCCGCCGCAGCGCCTCCGCCATCGCTGCCAGGTCATCAAAGGGAACCTTGATAAACTCCCCGGGATAGTCGCTGAGAAAAAAGCGCGCGGTATCATCGTCCCCCGCCGCGCCGGACAAACCGGTACGGCCGTGATAGCCCGCATCCAGGGCAACAATTTTTCGCCGCCCGGTAAGATGGCGTGCCGACTTGATAGCGACATCGTTGGCCTCGCCGCCGGATGGGGTGAACACGACATAGTGCATCTCACCCGGGCAGGCCTCCAGCAAAGCCCTGGCCAGGCGCGCCTTGGGCTCCGAGGGAAAGTGATGGTTGCCGATATCCCAGTGCTGAACCGCCTGCTGCATGACATCGACCAGCAGCGGGTGGCGATGCCCCAGATTGAAGGTTCCTCCATTGAGATGCAGGTCGAATACTTCCCGGCCGTCGACATCCCAATAGCGGTAGCCCTCGCGTTTGTCCGGGACAAAATCCACCCCGCCCTCCACCAGCCGTCGCACCCTGCCGGGATAGAGCATCGCGAAGTTGTCCTGCAGGATCCGGCGCTTGCGTTCGGAGATATTTTTCGGGAGATGAAACATGGCACTGCTCACATTAGATCAAACGAAGGGATAAAGCCTGCTGCTCAAGATGCTCCCGGTATTTCGGGTGTGCCAGTTGGATGAGTGCGCGGGCTCTTCGCGGCAGGGAGAGGCCTTTTAAATTGACACACCCATATTCCGTCACCACAAAATGGGTGTCCATCCGGGTGTCCGTTACCACGCTGCTTTTTAACTGCGGTACGATACGGCTGACACTGCCGTTTCTCGCGGTAGAGTGCAGGGCAATAAAAGATCGGCCATTTTTGGAAGCATAGGCGCCACGGACAAAATCCAGTTGACCGCCGGTTCCGGAAAACTGCATGCCGTCTATCTGCTCTGAATTAATCTGCCCGGCGAGATCGACCTCGATGGCGGCATTCACCGAAACCATATTATCGTTTTTGCGAATCACGCTGGGGTTGTTCACCCAGGATGCGGGATAACCGATCATCGACGGATTGTCATCCATAAAGTCGTACATGACCTTGTCGCCGATGGCCAGGGTGAAGACATGCTTGTGTTGCATCCAGGTTTTTTTCCTGCCGTTGATCACGCCCCGTTCTATCAGCCTGACCATCGCCGTGGAAAACAATTCCGTATGGAGGCCGAGGTTTTTGTGATCGTTCAACAGGCCGAGTACTGAATTGGGCGCGCCGCCGATGCCCATCTGCAACGTGTCGCCGTCCTGAACGCGCTCGGCGATCTGGCTGGCAATCTGCATATCGGTTTCGCTGGCGACCTGGGGTGACAGCTCGGGCAGCGGCATATCATTTTCAACAATGAAATCAACTTCGGAAATGTGGACCGTGCACTCGCCAAAGGTGCGAGGCATATGGGAATTGACCTCGACAATCACCTTGTTTGCCTTGCGAATGACACTGGCCCCGTAATCCGCATTGGTACCGAGGCTGAAGTAACCGTGGCGGTCCATTCGCGATACGGTGACCATAAAGCAATCCGGCTCGATGTGCTCCGTCAACAAACGCCCTGCCTGGTGGAAGGTGGCCGGCACGAACTGCATCCAGGTGGGGTCCTCCAGCGCGCGGAAAGTTCTTCTATCATGGGAGCTCATAAACAAGGGATGCGGATTAACCTTATCCCGCAAATCGACGCTGAATAAAGTGTCTTGCAAGGCCCTCGTGCCGTGCATGTAGTAGACGTCCAGTACATTCAGCTCGTCATTGCGCAAGGCCGCGGCAACCGCCTCCATCAGCGCGGGGGGCATTGCCACACTCATACCGAGAATCAGGTTTTTAACCAGGGTCAACTGTGCAGCCGCTTCCGCCGGGCTGACACGTTTTTCCTTATATTGGGCGCTGACGCTCATACGGGGTGCTTCCTCGGGAACAGGTTTCATTACGTTACCACGACTTGAAGTCATTGGCATCATTGCGGGCACAACGAAAACAGGCGCCCTATGGCGCCTGCTGGAATTCCCGGTAATCAGGGATAGAACGGTGCGGTTTACGACTCCGGATCGAAGGTAATCTTCATTTCCTTCATCGCGTTGACGAAGTAGGAGCGCACGAACTGTGGATCGGCGGCGAATTTCGGGTTGCGCAGACGGGGAATGATCTCCTCGAACATGATACGCAACTCCAGCCTGGCCATGTGTGAGCCGATGCAAAAATGCTGGCCGATACCGAATGAGCGCAGCTGATTGTAAAGATCCGGCATGCGCTGGGCACGGGTGACATCGAAGGTCATGGCATCGTCGCCGAAGATTTTCTCGTCGTGGTTGATGGTATGGTAATGCAGTATCACCTTGTCGCCCGCCTTGATTTCCGCACCATTGACGGTGTGGTCTTCCAGTGCTGTGCGGCGCATGGAAATAAACGCCGTGTTGTAGCGCAGGATCTCTTCGCAGGCATTGGGAATCTGGTCGGGATTGTCGACCAGGTATTGCAACTGGTCCGGGTTTTCCACCAGCAGGCGCATGCCCTGGGCGATAACCGTACGGGTACTTTCATTGCCACCGACCAGGGTGAGCACGAACATCCAGCCGAATTCTTCATCGGTTAGCGGGCGGCCGTCGAATTCACCGTCGAGCAGTGCGCCGGTAATGTTTTTCATCGGGCTCTGGCGATGTTTTTCCACCAGTGTCATTGCGTAGGCAATAACATTTGCCGCAGCGATCTGGCCCTCTTCATCGGAAACCGACATATCCGGATCGTCGGCGAAAATCATGGTGTTGGTCCAGTCGAAGAACTGCTTGCGGTCATCCAGATTCACACCCATCAGGTCGAGAATCGCCAACAGCGGTAATTCGGCCGCGACTTCCTCGACGAACTCGCACTCGCCTCGACTGGCCACCGCATCGACAATGCGCTTGGCGTGGGCACGGAAGACCTCCTCGTAGGAATCGACCGCTTTGGGTGTAAAAGCCGCTCTCATCAGGCGACGCATTTTCTGGTGCAGCGGTGGATCCATGCTGATGATGGCCAGGCGCTGGAATTCGATAACATAGTCTTCCAATTCCATGGGGAACGCCGTTCGCTCACGGGATGAGAATATTTTGGCGTG
>JAUXCW010000188.1 GCA_030618705.1 Gammaproteobacteria bacterium
AGACCGGCCGAGGACAGCGACCTGTTGGCGCTGAGTTGGGCAAACCGCGGCATTGCCGAGAGTGGAACCTTGCTTATACCCTCCGGGCCGGATAATCCCGCCACACTCAATTTTCTACCGGATCATCACATCGTCCTGTTGTACAGGGGCGACATCGTCAATTACTGGGAGGATGCCTGGCAGTACTACCGGACAAACTGGAGCGGCGATTCGCTACCGAGGGCGCTCCATTTTATCTCCGCCCCTTCCAGCACCGCCGATGTCGGCCTGGTCCAGGTTTATGGTGCCCATGGTCCGCGAAACCTGAGCGTCTTGCTGCTGGACGAACCGTGAGCCGACCGAACACCAGCCCGGGCCGGGTTATCTGCGCCGGTGAAGTCATGGTCGAATTGGCTGCTTTGCAGTCGGACGAGAAGCTTTATCGACAAGGATTTGCCGGCGACACTTACAACACCGCCGTCTATCTCGCCAGGGCCGGCCTGTCGGTGGATTACCTCACCCGGCTCGGCGAGGATAGCTGGTCTGCCGCGATTCTGGCGCAACTGGCACGTGAACATATCGGCACCGATCTCATCGTCCGTGTTCCCGACCGCCATCCGGGTCTCTACCTGATTCGCAACGACAGCGACGGCGAGCGGCAATTCAGTTACTGGCGTGACCATAGCCCGGCGCGTCAATTGTTTGATTGCCCGCCAAACTTCGAGCCGCCATCCCTGTTCTATTTTAGCGGGATCACCCTCGCGGTTTGTCGCGGCGGCATGGAAAACCTGTTAGATATTCTGGTCCGATTGCGGTGCAATGGTTGCCGTATCGCCTTCGACCCCAATTACCGCCCTGCCCTTTGGCAAGGCCGTGAACAAGCCCAACAGCACTACCGGGCGGTTCTGCCCTATTGCCATATACTGCTGCCGACGCTGGAGGATGAAGCGGCTCTCTGGGGTTGCGATTCCATCGACGAATGCCGGGAATTCTACGGCGATTTTGCGCCCGATGAATTAGTGATCAAAGCGCCCTCACTGACGACCCACGTTTTTACCCGCGATGGACACTGGCAGAGACAGGCGGACAAGGTGCAAGCGGTAGACACCACCGGTGCAGGGGATTCCTTTAACGCCGGCTATCTCGCGGCGCGACACTACGGCGAAAGCATCGACGCCGCCATTGCGGCCGCGCAAACACTTTCGGCCAGCGTTGTTATGCAGCAGGGAGCGATTCTTCCCCTCGCCTGACTTTTCCCGCCTGGGGATCCAATGGAATCAGGATCAGAACAGTATGGCACTTACATCAGCGATAATTACTGTGGGACCGGGGCTTCCAGAGCGGGACCGTGCGCCGGTTGGACCCGGCGCCCGAGCCTACATGGACGTATTCACGGCGTGTCCTGGGCTGGGAGCCCCGGTCCCTTACCCAACCACAATCGTGAACACCTTATTTTATCCGCTCTGGCTTAAGTAAGTGCCACTCGGATCAAAACGGTCATTTTTCGGACGATAGGCTTGTTCATACTTTGCAGTCTGACTGCTGTCCTGGGTTGGGAGCTGCGGCTCCACGCCGGGAAATCAATTCTTCCATTGCCCCATATCCAGCAGTACTTTTTTAAGTAGCGACGGCTTATCGGTCATAATGCCGTCGACGCCGAGCTCCACCAGGCGTCGCATTTCGTCGGCATCATCGATGGTCCACACATGGACGGGCATATTGCGCCGGTGGCAGGTGTCGACAAACTTTTTACTGACCACAGTAATGCCGGCGTGCTTTACCGGCACCTGGGCACACAGCGCGCCGGTTCGCGCCGGCAGACGCAACTCCCTCGCTTTCATCGCCAGTACCCCGAGTGGCCCCATGGACGTGCAGACCCGTATTCCGCTGCGCCGGAGCCGGCTTCGCACTTGCCCCAGGCGGCGGTCGGAAAAGGAACCGATGCAGACCCGATCCCAACAGGCCATTCGGGTCAACAGGTCCAGGGTCGGATCCAGTGCCGCCCAGTGCTTGATATCGAGATTAAAGCGAGTCTCCGGAAAGGTCTCCAACAGCTCCTGCAATTCGACGATGGGCTCCGTACCGGCAACCCGGGCGCCTCGCACCACCGACCAGGGCAGTGATTGAATCAGGCCTGCGCCGTCACACACCCGGTCCAGTCGGTCGTCGTGAAAAGCCAGTAGAACACCGTCCGCTGTTATATGTACGTCCGTTTCGAGATAGCGGTAACCCATGTTCACAGCGGCGGAGAAAGCGGCCAGTGTATTTTCCGGGTATTCCTCTGCCCCGCCGCGATGGGCGAATGCCGTGACGCCGGGGTCTACCAGGTAGGGATGAAGGTCGTTTGCCATGGAGCGGATGATAGAGCATAGCGGCTGAACTCGACAAGCCGGGCGATCAGCGCACAAGTAAAATGCTCTTGTCTTAATCCGTAAAGAATGGTTTACTAATGCCGCTTCGCGGTCGGCAAAAACACTCTCAGGATACCAATATGGACAACATGCAAGTCGGTTTTATCGGCCTTGGAAATATCGGTAAACCCATGGCAAAAAACCTGCTCGGCGAACCCTTCGAGCTGACGGTATACGATGTCGACGAGGAGGCGGTAGAGGAGTTGGTAGCCCTTGGCGCCCGCCGCGCCGGTATTGTAGAGATGGCCCAGCGCTGCGAGGTAATCGGCATTTGTGTACGCGACAACCGCGATGTCGAAAGCCTGCTCTATGGTGACGAGGGCCTGTTGGCCAACGCCACACCGGATACCGTACTGGCCATCCACTCTACCATTACCCAGCAAGCTCTCCAGCAGTGGGTGCGGGACGCTGGCCAGTACCAGGTCAAGGTGATAGACGCACCCATCACAGGTGGTGCCCATGGTGCCGTGGCCCGTGAGCTGGTGTACATGGTCGGCGGCGATGAACAAACCCTGGAGCGCTGTCGCCCGGTATTTACGACCTCGGCAAAAAACATTATTCATGCCGGCGAGCTGGGCGCGGGTATCGCGCTCAAACTCTGTATCAATATGATGACCTACTCCTCGTTTATCGCCGTACTGGAGTCGACCCGCCTGGCCGAGGCGGCAGGGCTGGACCCGGAGGTCCTGTTTGAGGTGGGACGCGGCAATGGCGTCATCGGCGACTTCAATCATCGCTTTATCAGTAATCGAAGCGCCGTATTCGAAGGCTGTGACGAGGCCACCGCGCGCTCCATCTTTGAGCCCTTCGGCAAGCTGGGCGAGAAAGATCTCGATGCCGCGCTGGAAACCGCCGCCGGCCTCGGCCTTGATCTACCCGCGGCGACCTGTAATCGCCGATTGATCCTCGACACTTTTATCAAACACTGAAGAGAGAATTGCATGAGCCAGTTTATGGAAGATGTATCCCGCTTGTTTATCGACGGAAAGCTGGTGGCTGCACAGTCGGGTAAGACCTACGACAATATCAGCCCGGCCACCGAGGAAGTCATTGGCCAGGCAGCCGATGCCGGTCCCGAGGACATGGACCGGGCTATCGCCGCCGCTCGCCGGGCGTTCGATGAAACCGACTGGTCCACCAACCATGAATTCCGCTACCGCTGCCTGGAACAATTGCATACGGCACTCGAAGCGGCCAAGGACGAGATTCGCCCACTGATAGCGGCGGAAACCGGTTCGCCCATGGGGATTTGCCGCATGGGGGGACCCCAGTGCGACGTACCCATCACCTTTATTCCGGAAACCTTGAAAATTCTGCAGGATTATCGATGGCAGCGCGACATCGGCGAATCCGAGATGATGGGTACCACCAGCAAGCGGTTGGTCTGTAAGGAGTCCATCGGGGTCGTGGCTTGTATCACACCCTGGAACGTACCCCTGCAGATCAACCTGGCCAAGGCGGTTCCGGCGCTGGCCGCCGGCTGCACCGTGGTACTCAAGGCAGCACCGGAAACCCCCTGGTCGGCAACCCTGTTGGGCAAAATCATTGCCGAGCAAACTGATATTCCGGCCGGCGTATTCAACGTGATCACCGCCAGCGACCCGCGCGTGACAGGTGAACAACTGGTCAACGACCCCCGGGTCGATATGATTTCTTTCACCGGCTCCACCGCCGTGGGTAAGCACATCATGGCGCAGGCGGCACAGCAGGTGAAGAAAGTCTTCCTGGAGCTCGGCGGCAAGTCAGCCAATATTATTCTCGACGATGCCGACCTGTCGGCGGCCCTGTTCACTGCCCTGCAGGTTTGTTTCCACGCCGGCCAGGGCTGCGCCATTTGCACCCGGCTGCTCGTGCCCCGCTCCAAATACAAGGAAACCAGCGAATTGCTCGTGCAATATTTCGGCTTCATCGCCTACGGTGACCCCGCGGCCGAGGACCAGATCATGGGGCCGTTAATCAGTGCCAGGCAGCGGGATCGCGTACTGGGCTATATCGAAAAAGGCCTGGCGGAAGGCGCCACCCTGTTGCTCGGCGGCGGCAGGCCCGCGGGCCTGGATAAGGGTTACTATGTCGAACCCACGGTCTTTATCGACGTCAATAACGATATGACCATCGCCCGGGAGGAAATCTTCGGCCCCGTGCTGGTGGTGATTCCCTTCGAGGATGACGACGACGCGGTGCGCATTGCCAACGATTCGCCCTATGGCCTGTCGGCCATGGTGACCTCGGCCGACGAGGCCCGCGCCATGGCGGTAGCCCGGCGCTTGCGAACCGGCACCATCGGCGTCAACGGCGGCAATTTTTATTGTGGTGACGCCCCCTTTGGCGGTTACAAGCAAAGCGGAATCGGTCGGGAAATGGGCCTCGAGGGTTTCGAGGAGTACCTGGAAACCAAAACTATCGCGCTGGGAGTTTGAAAGCAGCATGTTGGATATTACAGGAAGAGCCTATATTGTTACCGGCGGATCGAAAGGACTCGGCTTCGCAATAGCCGAAACGCTGGTTGCAAACGGAGCCAGGGTAGGACTGGTCGGTCGCAACAAGGAACACCTGCAAAAAGCACGAGACAATCTCGGCCGTGACAATGCCTATGCTGCGGCTCTCGATATCGGCAACAGGCAGGATATTTCCGATTGCTTTGCGGACATCAAAGCCCACTTCGGTTGCCTCGACGGCCTGGTCAACAATGCCGGCCTCGCCCGGCCCGCCAGAATCGACGAGATGGATGAAGCTGAAGTCGCTATCCAGATCAATACGAATTTTCTCGGCACGGTGTTTTGTGCACAAGCGGTAATTCCCTTGCTCGGCGATTCTGACAATCCACGCATCATCAATATATCCTCGGCCAGCGCCGAGCATCACGACGAAATGTCACACCTGTCTATCTATACTGCAAGTAAGGCGGCGGTGGAACGTTTCTCAAGGGATTTGCGCAAAGAAGTACAAAGCATGGGCATTGGTGTGACGATTCTCCGCCCCGGAAGCGCTCCCAGCGAGTTTGCCACAGACTGGAATATGGAGCGCCTGAAACACGCGGTAAGCGTCTGGCAGGAGCAGGGTGCAAAAATGGATAGCGGTATGCAAGGTGAGCATGTAGGCGAGGCTGTATCCTTTTGCCTTCGGCTTCCACCCGGGGTATCCGTGGATCTGCTGGAAATTCGCCCCAATGCGTCGGTCGATAAACCGAAATTCTGATCCCGGGCATGTCCGGAAATACAACGAATATAAAAGCGAGGAAACACCATGGATTTTAATGACAAGGTCGCAATTATTACCGGCGCAGGTGGCGGTATTGGTGAAGGCTACGCCAAACGGTGTGCCAAAGAGGGCATGAAGGTGGTTATTGCCGAACTCAATGCCGAACAGGGCCAGCGGGTTGCCGATGAAATCGTCGCCGATGGCGGCGTGGCCTTGTTTGTTGCCACCGATGTCTCCGATGAACAAAGCTGCCTCGACTGCGCGGCAGTCACAGTCGCCAGGTTTGATCACATTGATTACCTGGTCAACAACGCCGCGATTTTTGGCGATATGAAAATCGAGGGCTACCTCAATGTCGATATGAATTACCTCAACAAATTTATGGCGGTCAATGCCAATGGATGCCTGTTGATGGCCCGTGCCTGCGTCCCACATATGCCCAAGGGCGGCGCGATCGTCAACCAGTCTTCCACGGCAGCCTGGATGAATGTGGGGTTCTACGGGGTAGCGAAGTTGACGATGAACGGCATTACTTGCTCATTAGCCAATGAGCTGGGTTGGCGAAAAATTCGCGTCAACGCCATTGCTCCCGGTCCCACCGAGACCCAGGCTTTGGAAAACACCGCAGGGGACTATGCCAAGGAGATGGTAAAGTCGATACCCTTGAGTCGCCTGGGTCAACCGGATGATATGGCCGACGCCGTATTGTTCCTGCTTTCAGACCAGGCTAGCTGGATTACCGGCCATATCCTCAATGTCGATGGCGGCCAGTTTATGCGGGTTTAGACAAGCAGTTTAACTGCATGGGCTATTATCCCGGCGCCGAGCTGAGCGAGGTCAATAAAAACCCGTTTAGTTGACGATTAGCCCGATATTGGTATGCCTATTCTAGAACAACCCGGCTTAATACCCTACGTCTGATATATACTTGTGCAGGTACTAATAATAGTGGTCACGCCACGGGCGTCTGTGCGTTTTTTGCTCAAACATTATTCTGCTAGGGGAGAAATCTTATGGGGGTATTCGAGATAGTTGCAGGCCTGCCTACCCTCTGGGCCGCACTGTCCATACCGGAGCTTTTCGGCGCCGG
>JAUXCW010000141.1 GCA_030618705.1 Gammaproteobacteria bacterium
TTGAATCTGCGCGCCGTGACATGGGAGCCTGATGTCTATCCGGATGCATCATCGTGGCAGGTGTTCAAGTCCCTGCGGGAGGGGCATTCCGCGCACTGGATGATGTGGGAGGATGAACCCGTGGAAAAAACGCGTGAGAGCCTTTTGAGTTCCGGTGTTAACATCGTGGTATTCAATCCCTGCATGAACCGCCCGGCACAAGGTGATTTTATGGTGGTGATGCAAGCCAATATCAAGGCGCTGGCTGGATCCATTAATGCGCCTCCTTGAGTAAACATTTTGATCCAGAAGGCATGGGGATTGACGTAGATAAACGGCAAGGCTCCGGAGATAGCCTGGATTCCAATAGTACACACTCTTAGTATCTTGTCATCCCCTCTCGTATATCACCACAGGCTCAAATGGGATAAAGTATTTTTTCCACGGCCCCGTAGGGTGTTTGCCATGGAGCCCTACCAGGGCCTCTGGCTGAGCAGTGTATGATAAATCGAAAAGATCTTGTGGCAGACAGTGAGCTGCCTGTTACCGAGGTGCTGGACCAGGTATTCCAGGGCCTGCGCGGCGGCGATGAGCTGGTGCTGGAAGCGCCGCCCGGGGCGGGAAAAACCACGCTGGTACCGCTGGTGTTGCTGGACGAACCCTGGCTGGCGAAGCAAAAAATTCTCCTGCTCGAACCCCGGCGCCTGGCGGCAAGGGCCGCTGCCGAGCGCATGGCATCGATGTTGGGTGAGCGTGTCGGAGAAACTGTCGGTTATCGTATGCGTCTCGATACCCGGGTCGGGTCGGACACCCGTATCGAAGTGATTACCGAGGGTGTACTGAATCGAATGCTACAGGCAGACCCGGCGCTGGACGGTATCGGCTTGCTGATATTCGACGAATTCCACGAGCGCAATATGGATTCGGACCTGGGGCTGGCACTGGCATTGCAGGGCAGGGAGCTGTATCGGGATTCGCAGCGCCCGCTCAAATTACTGGCGATGTCGGCAACACTTGACGGTTCCGCCATAGCGGCCTTGTTAGGCGATGCGCCGCTGGTTCGTTGCGAGGGGCGAATATACCCGGTCGAGGTACACTATGGTCGTACTGTAAAAGCCGCAGAGCCGGTTGTGCAGCCGGTGCTGGATACCCTGTGGCCGCTCTTATCCGAGCCCTCTACGGACAGTATCCTGGTTTTCCTGCCGGGCCAGGCCGAGATAAAACGTGTCGCCGATCAGCTCGTCGCCGGTCTGGACAAGCTGCCGGCGGGTCGGCGACAGGCCGTGGATGTGGCGCCGCTCTACGGCGGTTTAAGCCTGGAACAGCAGAGGCTGGCCATCGAGCCGGCCGCTGCGGGGCGACGCAAAGTGGTGCTGGCGACCAATATCGCCGAGACCAGTCTCACCATCGACGGTATCGCCACCGTCGTCGATGCGGGCTTGCAGCGGACCCCGGTATTCGACCCGGGCACCGGCATGACCCGGCTGCGAACCGGGCGTATATCCAGGGCGTCCAGCCTGCAGCGTATGGGCCGCGCCGGGCGGCTGGCGCCGGGTCGTTGTTATCGCCTGTGGAGCGAGGCGCAACAGCAGCAGATGGCGGAACATGCCGGCCCGGAGATACTGCAGGCGGATCTGGCGCCCCTGGCCCTGCAGTTGCTGGCGTGGGGCGTTGACGACCCGACGGAGCTGGATTGGCTCGACCCGCCGCCCCGTGGAGCCTGGCAACAAGCACTGGACTTGTTGCAGCAGTTTGCCGCGCTGGAGAAAACCCCGGGTGGCAGATGGCAACTCACCGGGCACGGTAGCCGGATGTCTGCCATGCCGGTTCACCCGCGGCTGGCCCACATGCTGGTACTTGGCGCCGGGAACGGTTTGCGGCAGCCGGCCTGCGACCTGGCGGCAATGCTGTCAGAGCGTGACCCGCTGCCGGGTACAGGTGTGGATCTATGGCGGCGGTATGCGCTTTTACGCAAGAGCTCCGGGCCGCGTTCGCTGCAAGGGTGGCGTCGTCGGGTCGGGCAGCAGTCAAAGCAGTATGCCCGCCTGCTCGGCCAGGGCGAGGGGAAAAAACCACCGATCATCGATGTGCATGATGGCCTGGGTTTACTGCTTGCCTGGGCATACCCCGACCGAATTGCAAAGCGTCGCGCGGGGCGGGTCTATCAACTGGCCAACGGGCGCAGCGCCAGGCTCGATGAGGACGATGAACTGGTCAATTGCGAATGGCTCGCTGTGGCGGAGTTGGGCGGGCGGGCCGGTGTGGCGGTGGATCGAATCTTTTCGGCGGCCGAGCTCAATCCGGCTTTTTTCGCTGATTTGTTGGCGGATCGCGTGGGCGAGGAGAGCCGGGTGATCTGGGACGACGGGGCCGGGCGAATCGTAGCGGATACTCGGCGGCTGGTAGGTGCCATACAGCTCGATAGCCGGCGCCTGGCCGCTATTCCCGCCGGGCAGAGACAGCTGGCTTTACTCGATATGTTGCGTCGGCGCGGTATCGGGGTTTTGCCCTGGAACCGGGGCTTGCGGCAGTGGCAGGCCAGGGTGTTGATGCTGCACCGGCTGGAGGCGAGCGCGGATGAGAGTGCCTGGCCGGATGTATCCGACGATGCCTTGCTGGCCACTGCAGAGCAATGGTTGCTGCCCTACCTGGACAATATCGACGGCGTGGCGCAGCTGCAAAAAGTCGACCTCGCGGCGTTATTGGCAAACCTCCTGCCCTGGCCCCTGCCGCGGCAGCTGGAACAAATGGCGCCGCAGCGGTTCAAGGTGCCGTCGGGTTCTCTTATCGAGATCGACTACAGCCATAACCCGCCGGTACTGGCAGTGAAATTGCAGGAAATGTTCGGTTGTGAGCAAACGCCGAGCGTGGCCGGGGGCAGGATTCAATTATTGCTCCACCTGTTGTCGCCGGCCCGGCGGCCACTGCAGGTGACCCAGGACCTCGCGGGCTTCTGGCGGACCAGTTACAAGGATGTGGTAAAGGACATGAAGGGCCGCTACCCGAAGCACCCCTGGCCGGATGACCCCCTTGCCACGCCTCCCACACGCCATGTGAAAAACCGGCGCTGACTCTAATGGCACTAAGATAAGTAAAAACACTGTCATTCCAGCATTCTTCTGGCTGGAATCCAGGTTTTCAGAGCGTGGATCCCGGACAAAAAAACTCCGGGATGACGAGATTATAGGGCCCTTGACCCGCCATGGGCCTTAACTTAGTGCCATTTGGCGCTGACTCTGCTTACGACAATCGGTGCCCGAGGTTTATCTCCTGCCCTTCTGCGCTCCAGACCGTGCCGTTGTGGCATACCTCGGCGACGATATTTGGCCCCACGTAGATCTGGCCGCCGCACCAGCTTTTGCCCGGGAGCTCATTGCGCTCGATAAAATCACGGCAGATGATCGATGCCGCCCGCAGGGATTTGACCCGCACCTGCCGGGTGCCGGAAAGTTTCACAATCATGTCGTTGCCCCTTGTTTGTTTTTTTCAGTGTACTGTATAAACAAACAGCAATCTACCCTGGTGCAGGGATACCCGTATACTAGTCAGGCACACCCCCGGCCAAGTCTCGAACTCAATCATCGAACACCTCGGGCAGACGATTCGCGCACATGGCGATGTAGTCCATAGCGCTGTCATGGCGGGCGATTTCATGCAGGGTGTGGATGGTGGGCGGCATCATTTTTTTCTTGCCACGGTCGTAGTGCTCGATCGCCAGCCGCGGGCGCAGCCATTGGTGGGCGACGATTTCACTACCATCGACGATGACCTGCTCGCCGCGCTGGTAGGTGGTGACATAGAAGGCGGTATCGTAGCGTTTTGGGCTCCAGCTCGGGGTGACCCAGTGGCTGACCGCTGTCAGAGTTCCGGCCTCGATCAGCAGGCCGGCCTCTTCGTGGGTTTCGCGCACGGCGGCCACCCGGGCGGCGATCTCGTGATCATCGTCATGCCGATAGTCTTCTTCGTCTATGCGGCCGCCCGGGAAAACCCAGTGGTCGCCGCCGAACACCACTTCGCGATTGCGATGCAGCAGAAGAACCTCGATCTGGCCACGGTGTTCTCGTAGCAGGATGACGGTGGCGGCGGGACGTATGGGTACATCGTTTTCCGGCATACTTGTTTTTTCCCGGGGATATTGTCACAGTGGGCACAGCGAAAAAGACAAGGAGCTGTACCATGCCCTATTACATCATGCGCGCGCTTATACTGGCCACTCTGATTTTGCCCCTGGCCGGCTGTGGCATCAACACCATTCCCACCCTCGACGAACAGGTGAAGTCGACCTGGTCGCAAGTCGAGAACCAGTACCAGCGGCGGGCGGACCTGATCCCGAATCTGGTCGAAACGGTGAAGGGCTACGCCAGCCATGAACAAGACACGCTGACCGCCGTCACCGAGGCACGGGCAAAAGTCGGTGGCCTGCAGGCGACGCCGGACCTGCTCAACAACCCCCAGGCCCTGCAGCAATACGAGCAGGCCCAGGCCCAACTGGGTAGTGCGCTGCAGCGTTTGATGGTGGTCGTCGAGCGCTACCCGGACTTGAAGGCCAACCAGAACTTTCTTGCTCTGCAGTCCCAGTTGGAGGGAACCGAGAACAGGATTTCAGTGGCGCGCAGGGATTACATCGCCGCGGTGCAAGGCTATAACACCGAAATCCGCACCTTCCCGGGCCGTATCTGGCACAGTGTGCTCTATAGCGATTTGGCCATACGAGAAACCTACGAGGCGACAACGAGTGGCGCCGAACAGGCTCCCCAGGTTCAGTTTTAATGTACTCGTCACCCCCCCGCCTGGCGCTACGCTCGCTGTGGGGGCTAGTGTTACTGGCGGCCTTGTTGGCGGCGGGTGCCGCAGCCGCGCCGACCTTTCCCGCACTCAGCGGCCGGGTGGTCGACGATGCCGGCATGCTGGATTCGGCACAGCGCACGAGCCTTGAGAGCCGCCTGGCCGCCCATGAAAACGCCACCGGCAACCAGCTCGTGGTGGTCACACTGCCCGACCTGGGCGGCTATGACATAGAGTCCTACGGTTACCAGCTCGGGCGTCACTGGGGTATCGGCGAGGGCGACAAGAATAACGGCGTATTGCTGATTGTCGCCGATCAGGAGCGCAAGGTGCGCATCGAGGTGGGCTACGGCCTGGAAGGCACCCTGACCGATGCCATCAGCGCCAACATCATCCATACCGTTATCCTGCCCGAATTCAAACGGGGCGACTTTGCCGGCGGTATCGAGCAGGGGGCCGGCGCGATTATCGAGGCGCTGGGTGGCCAATACCAGATGCAGCAACGCAACTCTGAACGCCGTTCCGATAGCAGCGACTGGCTGGTACTGTTGTTCATTCTCATTATCCTCGGCTTCAATGTCCTGCCCCTGCTGGTGCCCGGCATGCGCCGGGGCGGTGGTATGGGGCGCCGTGGCGGATACGGCGGCTATGGCGGGGGCTTCGGCGGTGGCGGTGGCGGATTAGGCGGCGGCTTCGGTGGCGGCGGTGGTGGTTTTGGAGGCGGTGGCGCCTCGGGGGGATGGTAGTGAGTTTACTCGACCAGCAACAGTGCGCCCGTGTTGTCGATGCCATCGCCGATGTCGAGAGGCATACCGATGCCGAGTTGGTCACCGTGCTGGCCCGCCGCGCCGACCGCTACTACTTTATCCCGTCGCTGTGGGCGGCGCTTCTGGCGCTGCTGACGCCGGTATTGCTGGGCCTGACGCCGTTCTGGCTCAGCGCCATGGATTTGTTGATTGCCCAGTGGCTGGTATTCGTGGTGTTGGCGACGCTGTTTCGCATTCCTGCCCTGACCCTGTGGCTGATTCCGCCGTGGGTCAAACATGAGCGGGCGGCGGCGATGGCGCGCGGCCAGTTCATCGAGAACAATCTTCACCACACGACAGGGGCCACCGGGCTGTTGATTTTTGTCTCGGAGGCGGAGCACTATGTCGAGATCCTGGCGGACCGGGGTATCAGCGAGTACGTCGACGATAGCGAATGGCAAGCAATCGTCGATGTGTTTACCGCACGCATCAAGCGGGGCGAGGTAGGCGAGGGCTTTATCGAGTGCATCGAGGCCTGTGGCGCATTGCTGGTGAAGTATGTGCCGGCCAGCCGTGAAAAGGATGAACTGCCCAACCACCTGGTGATACTGGAATAGTCCGCGGATGAAGACACGCATCCTGCAATTGCTCAGCCTTGTACTGGGTGTCGTCATCTGGTTTTCGCCGGTGCCCGGGCCGCTGTCGGCGCAGGCATGGCATCTGTTTGCGATCTTTGCGGCGACTATCTTCTCAGTCGTCAGCGGCGCCCTGTCTATTCTGCTGGCCGCCATTATTGCCCTGGTGGTGTCAGTGTTCAGCGGCACGGTTGAACCGGATGTCGCCTACAGCGGGTTCAGCCAGGGTTTTATCCTGCTGATCGTGGTCGCTTTCCTGGTCGGCCGCGGGGTCGTCAATTCCGGCCTGGGCGCGCGTATCGGCTATCTACTGGTGCGTGCTTTCGGCAAGTCGTCCCTGGGCCTGGCCTACAGCATGGTGGCGACGGATGCGCTGATAGCTCCCGCCTTCCCGAGCAATACCGCGCGCTCCGGGGTGTTGTATCCCATTGTCTATTCGCTGGCGCAAAATAGCGGTTCCCTCCCCTGGGAGGAGTCCCGCCACCGCATCGGCGCCTACCTGATGATGACGAGCATGGCGGGGCTGGGCCTGTCCTCAGGTCTGTGGTTGACCGCCATGGCGGCGAATCCCATCGGTGTGGCGATGGCCGCGGACTACGGCGTGGAGCTGGATTTCGGTCGCTGGTTGCTGGCGTCCAGCGTGCCGACCCTGACTGCCATGGTGGTGGTGCCATGGGTGCTGTACAAGGTATTTCCGCCGCAGATGAAACAAACACCGGGTGCGCCGGTTGCCGCCGCGGCCGCGCTCGAGGAGCTGGGTGCCATGTCCGGCCACGAGTGGATTACCCTGGCGACCTTCGCCACCATGGTGGTGGGTTGGGCCCTGTCGGGGACGCTGGGCCTGGATCCGACGGCGGTCGCTTTCCTCGGGCTTGCGGTGCTGATGTTGGGCGGGATTTTCACCCTCGACGATATCAAGGCCTCCGGTGACGCCCTGGAAACCCTGATCTGGTTCTCTATTCTCTATGTTCTCAGTTCGGAGCTGGATCGGCTGGGGTTTATGCAGTTTGTCGGTGACCTGCTGGCCACCCATATCGGCGGCTTCAGCTGGCCTGTTATCTATGTGTTGTCGGTGCTGCTCTATGTCCTGATACACTATCTTTTTGTCAGCCAGACGGCCCATTTGCTCGCCCTGTTCGGAGTCTTCATCGGCATGTCGCAGCCCGACGTGCCGGTGGAGCTGATGGCCATGATGTTGTTGCTGGCGACCAATTTTTTCTCGGTGTTGACGCCCCAGGCCTCGAGTTGCAATGTCATCTTTGTCGGCAGCGGCTACCTGGTTGGCCGCGAGGTCTACCGCTACGGCGGTATCGCCACGGGGGTATGCTTGTTGATATACCTGATAGTGGGTACCCCATGGATAATGTTGGTGCTTTAAATGCGATACACACCCATAGCGCAATACCGCAAGTCCATATTCGAAGCGCCGATTTCCACCGGCGACACGGTGAGTCACGATGTCTATCGGCTCGGCTCAGGGGCGCCGCTGGTGATTATCCAGGAATTGCCGGGCATCGGCCCGGAGACACTGCGCCTGGCGGATCGTTTTGTCGAGCAGGGCTTTGAAGTCGTCCTGCCCCATTTGTTCGGGCCGCTGGAAAAGACCAGCATGGTGGGCAATATCGCCAGGGTATTGTGCATGCGTCGGGAGTTTTCCCTGTTTGCCGCCAACCACACCAGCCCCGTTATCGACTGGTTGAAAGCCCTGTGTCGACAGGTCAGGGAGACCAGCGGTGCCAGGGGGGTGGGTGTCATCGGCATGTGCCTGACGGGTAATTTTGCGATGTCCTTGATGGCGGACGACAGTGTGCTGGCCGCAGTGGCCTCGCAGCCCTCGATGCCCATAGGCAAGCCCCGTGCGCTACATATGAGCGAGGCAGATATCAGTGCGGTCAAGGCGGGAATCGACGACACGGCGCCGATGATGGCCCTGCGCTTCGAGGGCGATAAGCTTTGCAGCGCTAGCAAATTTGCCGCTATCGACCGCACTTTCAACGACGGCGCCAATGATCGTGTCCAGCTGAAAACCCTGCCCGGGGGTGGCCACTCCGTGCTGACCCTGGATTTCGTCGACGAGGCCGGGCATCCTACCCGCGAGGCGCTGGAGGAAGTGCTGGACTATTTCCGGGGCCAGTTGCTGACCTAGGCCGAATGGCACTTACTTAAGAGCAAAGCCGACAAGACAATGCATTTATATTATTGCAGTTGGGCAAGGAACCGGGGCTCCCAGCCCAGGACTCGCCGTGAATACGTCCATGTAGGCTCGGGC
>JAUXCW010000328.1 GCA_030618705.1 Gammaproteobacteria bacterium
CGGCATCGCCGCCTTTGTGGTGGAGTACTACCTGCCCCGGGGCGTGGATGAAACCACCAACTACGTGGTCCGCGTCTCGGCGGTGACCGAGTTCGACCTGATCACCGATGCCTATTCCGCACTCAAATTGCTTTCGACCAGCCCGGTAATCGATCCCGGGCGTATCGGGGTGATGGGCTTTTCCTATGGCGGAATGGCCAGCCGATTGGCCATGGACGAGCGCATACACCAGGTACTGGCCCCCGATAGCCCAGGCTTTGCAGTCTATGTCGACTTTTATGGCCCCTGCTTCCAGGATCTCAACTCCCCTGCCACCAACGGCGCTCCGCTACTCACCCTGCGAGGAACCGAGGATAACTCCAACGATCTCGAAGCCTGCAAGCGCCGGGAGAAAGAATTGCGAGGGCTTGGCGTAACCGTTGAAAGCCATGTCTACACCGGCGCCGGTCATGCATGGGAGGTCGACAAGCCCAGGGAATTGGGTGATCACCCCTATATCACCGGTTGCGAGCTGGAGTATAACGACAAGGGACAGCCGCTGATAAATGGCGAGGCGCTCAAAACCCCGCCTGATACAAGCAGGGTAGCGCGGATTGCTGCGCGCCTGAGTAGTAGTGGTGAGTTAAAGGAATGCCTGAAACATGGTTATATCGTCGGCCGCGACGAAAAAACCACAGCGCTGGGTTACGCCGCCCTGTTACGTTTTCTCGACATGTACCTTTAATCCCTGATGGCTGCTGGCAAGTCATTTCGCAACGCGGTCATTGCCGGCGGCTTCGTCATTTTGCTAGGCGTCATCATGACGTTTTTCTATGTGTCGTCCGTGGAAGGAATCCCGCAGGGTTTTCAATCGCCGATTCTCGCGCTGGAATTTATCAGCTCGCAATCTGCTGCCGAAACATTCTTCAATGGCAATACCGACCTTATCGGCAAATTTCATATCGGCCATTACCTCGATATGGCTTTCCTGCTCGCCTACGGTCTCTTGCTGGGCTTTGCCAATCTCGGCGCCTGGCAATTGCGGGATCGCTCACTGAACCTGATGGGCATCCTGGCGGCAATCAGCGCCGGCACCGCCGACCTGCTTGAAAACCTGCTGCTCATACAACTCACCGGCACATTGCTCTATCAAGAACCGGCACCCAATTTTATCCTGCTGCGGTTTTTCGTCAGTATAAAATTTGTAGCCATCGCGATTTCGATGCTCTGCCTTGTGCCGCTACTTTGGCAACAAAGAGCACTGGGGAAAATCTATGGCATCGCCACGGCATTGGTCGTTGTCTCGACAGCACTGACATTGTCCGGCTACTATCCGGCATCAACCGCGATGATGCTTGTAACAGCAATCGCCTGGTTGGCGCTGTGCTTGTGGCTTTTTAAAACATCCAGACAGCTCTCTACCTGACCGGAGTCCAGTAAATGCTCGTCCGAACCGTCCGCGTGATACCACTAACGATTGCGCTGGTAGTCTCACTCACCCTGGCCGGGTGTAGCAGATCCCCCTCCGACACCACAACGGCAAATAGTCCTGCCAATGTTATCCTGATCATCGGCGACGGCATGGACCAACAACAGCTGACCATCGCCCGCAATTACCTCGCGGGAAGCCAGGATAAATTACTGGTCGATACCCTGCCCTCACTTTCGAGTGTGCGCGTACAAACGCTGGAGGCCAACAATCCGCAACAGTTCGACTACGTCGCCGACTCCGCCAATACCGCCACCACCCTCGCCACCGGAGTACTGACCAGCCAGGGCCGCATATCGCGGGACGCCGGCGGCCTGGTTTCGCTACCCACTATAGTCGAGCACGCACAAGCCGCGGGCTACCGCACCGGTATCGTCACCACATCCTCCGTCACCGACGCCACACCCGCCGCGTTTGCCAGCCATAGCCGACACCGCAAATGTGGTGGCCCGCGGAATCTGGCCAAGCCCCTGCGCAGGTTTCTCTCGGTGATCGACTGCGGTGACGAAGCCATCGACAGGGGCGGGCCGGGTTCCATCGCCCACCAGATGGTGAATAGTGGCCTGGAGGTTCTTATGGGAGGGGGAAAACAAAAATTGTCGCAGCCGGGATACGGGGGTGAAGACAGCCCCCTCGCCAGTGCCGAGCGCAATGGCTACCAGTTGATCACCACGCCTGCGGAACTGGATGCGGTCGGCACAGATAAACCCTTGCTGGGCCTGTTTGCCGCCGGCCACTTACCGGTACAGATGATCGGTGCCGGGCAACGCCGGGCGGAACACGTCGACCTGGAAGGCGACAAACCCTCCCTGGCCGGTGAGGTTTTCAGCTGCGTGCAAAATCCTGCCGCGAGCAGTGTGCCGACCCTTGGCGCCATGACCGACAAGGCGCTGGCCATGCTGGGCGATGACCCACAGCGCGGCTTTTTCCTGATGATCGAATCGGCCTCGATCGACAAGCAATCCCATGCACGACAACCCTGCGGTCATATAGGCGAGGTGCAGCAACTCGAACAAGCCCTGCGCAGTAGTCTGGATTACGCGGCGAACCACCCCAATACCCTGATCCTGGTCACCGCGGATCATGCCCACGCGGCACAGATTATTCCCGACCAGGAACAATTCGAGCGCGGCGGGATGGTATTTCACAGCCCCGGCTCGGTAGCGAGAGTGCGTACACCCGAAGGCTCGGTGATGATGGTGAACTACGCCACCACCACGCTACCCTACGAGATGCATACCGGCACCAATGTTCCCCTCTATGCCGGCGGTCCCGGCGTAGAAAAACTCCCCGTTTACCTGACCCAGGCGGATATCTATACCTTGATGGCGAGCTTTCTTGGGCTGGCCGAACTTAATCAAGCCCCAGGCAGTGGGCGATAAATTCGGTATTGAGCATTCGGTGATGCTCCCGTTCGGGCACGGGCAACATATCAAAACCATGGGGAGCACCCTGGTACACCTGCAACCACGCCGTATTTCCTGCCGCCAACCAGCGATGATGCATCAACACCGAGTCGTCGTAGAAGGGGTCGAGATCACCGACGGTAAACAGCGCCGGCGGCATATCCGTGAGGTCGGCCCACAACGGCGAGACATCGGGCTCACGGCGCAGACTTTTATCCGGGACAAAGTTGTCCGCATAGAATTCGCAGGACAGGGAGTCCTGGACCAGGCTGCGCCCGTCGGCCACGGTGCGACTGGGTAGACTGTTGCTGAAATCAAACATGCCGTAAGTCAATTTAGCGCCGGCATATTTATAGCCGTATCTTTGCTGCAGACGAATCGCGTTGACGGCGCTCAACTGGGCACCCGCCGATTCGCCACCCACGACGATATTCTCTACGCCGTAGAGTTCGCGACAGTAGTCGATCCACCACAGCGCTGCCGCCTCACAGTCATCACAGGCGGCAGGATAGGGATGTTCCGGGGCCAGGCGATAATCGACACTGCAGGTGGCGATATGCAATGTATCCGCCAATGGGCCCAGCGCGGGGTCCATGATTTCAGCATTGCCGAAGACCCAACCACCACCGTGAATATGCAGCATCGCGCCGCGCACCTCTCCGCTGGCGGGCTCAATCAACCTGAGCTTGAGCACGCCCCCCGGGCCGTCTATCACGGTATCGACACCGCGCCCCCGATGCTCATGATTGCCCATCAAATCCTGCATCGCTATCATCGCGGCCCTGCCCTGCGCCAATTGCTCCGGGGTCGACGGGAAGCGATTATCGCTGCTGGACAGGCTCATCGGCCCCTGTGACATAATGGGCAGTATCTCGCACAACTCCGGGCT
>JAUXCW010000015.1 GCA_030618705.1 Gammaproteobacteria bacterium
TTGAGCGGCACCATGGATGATCCGACGGTTTCGTTCAAGCGTCTCACCAATGTCGGAACCAGCAAGAAAAAATCCTCCCGGAGCGGCCGGAGCTCGGGTGGATCCAAGCCGACTCGCTAAAAGTGCCCATCGGTCTCACCGGGATTCGCCGTCGCCTCGTGCTGCTGTAGTTCTTCGAGCTCTCGCAGATAATGGAATAACTTGCGGGCAGCCCTGGGGGCTTGTTCGCGATCTCGTTCTTTACGGGCGGTTCTCACCAATTGGGACAGGCGTGAACGGTCTGCATGGGGATAGCTCGTCAATGCCTGGTCCAGGTCCGCATTGTCGCCTGCTATGAGGGTGTCCCGCAGTTGTTCCAGTGCATGGAATTGCTGGTTCTTTTCCCGGTGGCCGGTCTCCCGCTGCTCGATGACACGCTGAATCGGTTCGGCATCGATGGTGCGCATGAGTTTGCCGATATATTGTAACTGTCGCCTGCGGCCTTCCCGGCTTTTGATGCGCTGCGCCAGTAACAGGGCATCGACCAGTTGATCCGGCAGCGCGAGTCGATCCAGCTCGCCGCGGGGCAGGGTCAACAGCTGTTCGCCCAGTTTTTGCAGCGCCAGCATCTGGCGTTTCAGCTCACTCTTGGAGGGTTTGTCGACATCGTGGGAATCAGGCATAGAGCAGGGTTGCCAGTCCGAGAAAAGTGAAAAAACCGATGGCGTCAGTGACGGTGGTCAGCACCGTACCCCCCGCCAGGGCCGGGTCTATTTCCATTTTTTTGAGGCTTATGGGGATCAGGACCCCCGCGGCGGCGCCCACCAGCACATTGACTACCAGGGCGACGCCTATGACCACGCCGATGGTGGTGTCCTCGAACCACCAGATCACGGCGGCGGCGGCGATAGCGGCCCAGAGCAAACCGTTCAGGGCCGCTACGGCCAATTCACGCTGAAACAACCAGCCGACATTCTGCTTTTCGATCTGGCCAAGGGCCATACCGCGGATGGTGAGGGTCAGGGTTTGACTGCCGGCGACGCCTCCCATGCTGGCGACGATCGGCATCAGGATGGCAAGAGCGACGACCTGTTCGATAGTGCCCTGGAACAGGTGGATGACGTTGGCGGAGATAAACACCGCCAACAGGTTGACCCCCAGCCAGATGGCTCGTCGGGGTGCCGCTTTGACGACAGGTGCAAAGGTGTCCTCGTCCTCATCCAGGCCCGCCAGGCTCATGAGCGAGTGATCGGCATCCTCGCGAATGACGTCGACGACATCGTCGATGGTGATACGCCCGAGCAGTTGCCCCACCTCGTCGATCACCGGGGCCGTGACCCAATCAAATTTCTCGAACAGGTTCGCCACCTCGTTGTCCGGCATTTCGGCCTGGATGGGTTCGATATCGGTGGCCATCACCTCGCGCACAGTGAGGTTGGGGTCGGACACCAGCAGCTTCAGCAGGGGAAGTTGGCCGAGGAATTTATCCCTGCGATTGACCACGTAGAGGCTGTCGGTCATCTCCGGGATTTCCTTATGCCGCCGTAAGTAGCGCAGCACCACGTCGAGGGTCAGGTCCGGCCGCACCGTGACGGTGTCGGTATTCATCAGGCCGCCGGCGGTGTCTTCGTCGTAGGGTAGTATCTGTTCGACGCGATGACGGTTCTGGGCGTCCATCGCGGTGAGGACTTCCCTGATCACCCGGTCAGGGAGCTGCTGCAGGATATCGGCGATATCGTCGGGCTCCAGACCCTCTATGGTCCTGACCAGATCCTCGGTATGCATGGCCTGCACGAAGTCAGACTGCACCTCGTCCGCCAATGCCTGCAACACCTCTCCCTCGCGGTCGAGATCAAGCAAACGCCACAGAATGGCCCGTGTTTTTGGTGGTGAGGACTCCAGGAGGTCGGCGATATCGGGCCCGGACAAGCCATTGAGCATGCGCCGCACTTGCACAAAGGTGCCGCTCTCCAGTGCTTCGGTGAGGCGCTCCAGTTGGCTGGCGGATTGAGCTGTGTCGCTGGCTGGTGCCATGGAGCGGAACTCCTGTCGCGGGGAAAGCGGGCTGCTGTGTAGATTATAACATTAGCTTTCAGGCTGCGGAGCGCCGGCCCGCCTATTCACCCTCGCCAAAGAAGTTGTCGATAAGGCTGGTAACCGCCTTGAGGGCGCCCTGTTCATCGTCGCCCTCGATCTGTAATTCCAATTCCGTACCCTTTGATGCTGCCAGCATCATAACCGACATGATGCTTTTACCATTCACCAACTGGCCGTCCTTGCCCAGGTTGATCTCACTGCTGAAGGCGCTGGCAGTACTGACCAACTTGGCCGCGGCGCGGGCGTGGAGGCCGTATTTATTGATAATGGTTATCCTGGTCTGGATCATGGTTCTGCCAGCTCGCGGTGCCTGACCTGCACATCTTCGCCACGATCGCCGAAATGCCGGTGCAGCCGGTTGGCCAGGTATACAGAGCGGTGCTGTCCCCCCGTACAGCCGATCGCTACCGTCGTGTAGGGCCGGTTATTGGCCCCGTAGCGAGGCAGCCAGGTTTCCAGGAAGCGGCTCATATCGGTAAACATCTGCTCCACCTCCGCCTCGTTATCCAGGTATTCGATGACCGCTGCATCGTTGCCGGTCGAGCTGCGCAGTTCAGCGACCCAGTGGGGGTTGGGCAGGCAGCGCACATCGAATACCAGGTCGGCGCTCATGGGCAAGCCCATTTTATAGCCGAAAGACTGAAACAGCGTATACATGCTGGTGCCCGTCTGGCGCAATACCACTTGCCGCACGTAATCGCGCAGTTCGTGGAACAGCATTTTGCTGGTGTCGATGGTGATATCCGCGGAGTCGGCGATGGGCTGGAGTATGGATCGCTCGCGTACCAGCGCTTCCTGCAGGGCCGTGGTCTCGTTGCTCAGGGGGTGGCGGCGCCGGGTTTCGCTAAAACGCTTGATCAAAGTGTCGTCATTGGCATCGAGGTAGATGACCGCGGTGTCCACGTCTTTCGCCAGGCCGGCGATCAACGAGGGGAATTCCCCCAGTTGCCGGGAGATATTGCGCGCATCGATACACAGCGCCAGCTTTTCGTGTTCGGGGGAAGAGCTGCGCCGTGTTTCCTCGACCAGTGCGGTGATCAAGCCGGCAGGCAGGTTGTCGATGGTGTAGTAACCCGCGTCCTCGAGCACGTTCAAGGCCGTACTCTTGCCCGAGCCGGAGCGGCCGCTGATGATTACCAGCTTCATCCGGCAGGATTCTCGCTGGTGTTCAAGTTGTCCACGCTGTGCGCTGTCTGCTCGAATCCGGCGGCAATTTCGTACATGGCCATACTGTCCGGTGCCGTACGCAGGGCCTCACGCAGCCCGGCGTCACTGAAAAACCGGGCCAGTTGACCCAGTATCTGCAAGTGCTCCTCGCAGGCCTCTTCCGGTACTAGTAGTACGAACAGCAGGTCGACCGGACGATCGTCGATGGCATCGAAATCGACGGCTTGTTGCAGGCGAATCAAGGACCCGGTAATACCCGGGCAATTGTTGATGCGGCAATGGGGTATGGCGATACCCTCGCCGATGGCGGTGCTGCCGAGCTTCTCGCGGGCAACCAGGTGCTTGAACAGCACACCAGAGTCCAGGGAAGGGATGTCGGCGCTGATAAACTCGGCAACCTTCTCGAGCACCCGTTTTTTACTGGAGCCGGCAATGCAACTGTTGGTGCGTTCCGGTGTGAGTATCGCATTGTGTGACATGAATTTGGCTAGCGGCCCACCAGCCCCTGCTTTTTGTCTTTGACCTTCTCTTTGTGTTTGATCAGCTGGCGATCGAGTTTGTCCACCAGAAGGTCGATTGCCGCATACATATCCTCGGATTCGGAGGAGGCGGCAATGTCTGCGCCGGATACATGAACCGTGGCGTCGGCCCGCTGGCGGGTTTTTTCAACGGTGAGCACCACATGACCGTTGGTGATCTGGTCGAAATGGCGATTGAGTCGGTCGAACTTGTTGTTGACATAATCCCGTAGCGCGGAGGTGACTTCGACATGGTGACCGCTGATGTTGAGTTGCATAGGCCGCTCCTTGGTTGCCTGGTGAGTGGTTTGCGCGAGACGGTGAGGGAGTGCGGGCCGGTCGCAGCACACCAGGCCGCGGTGAGCGGGTTGTGGCGGGGCTAGACCAGTTGTTTGCGTTCATTTGAGGGGGGTATCCCCAATGATTCCCTGTATTTGGCAATGGTTCTCCTGGCGACTTTCACGCCTTGCTCCGCCAGCAGTTGTGCGATTTTACTGTCGCTCAGGGGCTTTTTCGATCTCTCCTGGGCGACCAGTTTTTTAATGATAGCCCGAATCGCAGTGGAGGAACACTCCCCACCGCCATCCGTACCGACATGGCTGGAAAAGAAGTACTTCAGCTCATACACCCCCGACGGGGTGTGCATATATTTATTGGTGGTGACCCTCGAAATGGTGGATTCATGCATCTCCACCGCGCTGGCGATTTCATGCAAGACCAGGGGCTTCATGGCTTCCTCACCGTAGTCGAGAAAGCCCTGTTGGTGCTCGACAATTCGGCTCGCCACCTTCATCAGGGTCTCATTGCGGCTTTGCAGGCTCTTCAGGAACCAGCGAGCCTCCTGCAAGTTGTCCTTGAGGAAGCTGTTGTCCGCACTGTTATCGGCGCGCTTGATCAGCGATGCATAGTTGGCGTTGATGCGCAGGCGGGGCGCGATATCGGGGTTCAGTTCCACCACCCAGCGGTCGTTGAGCTTGTGCACATAAACATCGGGTGTGACGTATTGCGTATCGTGGGTCTCGATGGCGTCGCCGGGGCGGGGATTCAGGGACTGGATGAGCTCGACGACCTCGCCGAGCTGCGCTTCCTTGAGTCGCATTCGCCGTATCAGCAGCGGAAAATTGCGGCTGCCGAGCTCCGGCAGGTATTTGTCCGTCAGCAGCATCGCCTGTTCCAGCCAGGGTGTTGATTCCGGCAACTGGCCCAACTGCACCAGCAGGCACTCACGCAAATCGGCGGTGACGGCACCCACGGGATCGAAACACTGGATGCGGTGTAATACCGCTTGCACCTCATCGAGTTCGATCTCCAGGCTTTCCTGCAGGTCATTGAAAATATCCTCGACCGGCAGACTGAGAAATCCGCTGGGCAGGACTGCATCGATAAGCGCGAGCGCAATTACCCGATCGGTGTCCGACATGGGCGTGAGATTGAGTTGCCAGTGCAGGTGATCCTGCAGTGTTTCACTGGCCGCATTGCGGCTGTCGAGGTCGAAGTCTTCCCCCTGTGCAGCCCCGGCACCGCTGCCCGGGCCGGGGTAGATGTCGTCCCACTGGCTGTCGACGGGCAGATCGGTATCGATATCCTGCTCGAAGGATTCCGGCTGACTCAGCTCGACGTTCTGGGCATCGACCGCCGAATCGGTGTTGTTCGCTTGCCCATCGCCGTCGACAGCGCTGTTCTTTTCCCCACTGTCGCTGCTTGTCGAAGCCTCCTGGTCGGCCTCTTCCCCCTCTTCGGGCAACTCCAGCATCGGGTTGGTGTCGACCATGGTCTGGATTTCTTGCTGCAAATCTATGGTGGATAGCTGTAGCAGACGGATGGCCTGCTGCAGCTGGGGCGTCATGGTGAGGGATTGACTGATTTTAAGTTGCAGCGACTGCTTCATAGGCCTTGTAGCGCTTGACTGTAGCTATACCGGGACATCCAGTGGCATAGATGAGTGTAGCTAGGCGATAGTTACCATGCAATAGGTGTGCCAACTAAAAAGGCCCGGCGCTATGCCTGGTTCACAATAAAGGGGCGCGGTGCCGATAAAAGCGGATCGGGTTCACAGTTTGAACTGGTGGCCGAGGTAAACATCCTTGACCTGCTGGTCTTGCAGTATTACTTCAGGCTGTCCTTCGGCAATTACCGAGCCCTCACTCACAATATAGGCCCGGTCACAGATGTCTAGTGTTTCTCGTACATTGTGATCGGTAATAAGTACACCTATACCCTTGGCCTTGAGGTGATTGACGATGGATTTGATCTCGTTGACCGAGATTGGGTCGACGCCGGCAAAGGGCTCATCGAGCAGGATAAACTTCGGTTCCGTCGCCAGTGCCCGCGCGATCTCCGCTCGACGTCGCTCCCCGCCGGACAGTGCCATGCCCTTGTTGTCGCGAATGTGGTTGATGTGAAATTCCTGTAGCAGGTTCTCCATCATTTCCCGTCGTTGTTTGCGGTTCAGGTCCTTGCGCGCTTGCAGGATGGCGAGAATATTGTCTGCCACCGACAGCTTGCGAAAAATCGAGGCCTCCTGGGGAAGGTAACCCAGGCCCTTGCGCGCGCGGCCGTGCATGGGCAGTCGTGTGATGACATCGTCGCCGATCTTGATCTCGCCGTGTTCGGCGCGAACCAGGCCGACGATCATATAGAAACAGGTGGTTTTACCCGCGCCGTTGGGGCCGAGCAGACCCACCACTTCACCGCTGTCCACGCACAGCGAAATATCCCTGACCACCTTGCGGCCCTTGTAGCTTTTTGCGAGTTCCCGTGCCTGGAGTGTGGCCATGGCTGGCGATTATTCTCCCTTGTCCGAGGTGTCTTCTTCGCGGGGTGGGATGACGACGCGCACCCGCTGGTCACTGCCGCTGGCCTTGACGACCTCGTCTTTGATGTAGTAGTTGATCACATTACTGGTGACGCTGGAGCCGTCCTGGTCGATGGAGGCGTTGGTTTCGAGTTGCAAGCGCTCTTGTTGCACGAAGTAGCGGATGGTCTCTCCCCGCGCCTTGATCGGCGGTTTGTCCGCAGAGGGTTGCTGCTCTACATAGGCCGGTGTGCCGAAGGCGAAAATCCGATCGACCGCGCTCTCCTTGTCCTGGTAGATCTCCAGTCGGTCGGCCAGTATTTTTAAGCTGCCCTGTATCAGCTGGACATTGCCGGAGTATATTGTGGTGCCTGCCTTTTCATCGCGAACGGCGTGATCGGATTCGATTTCTATCGCCTGCTCACGGTCCTCGGGCAAGGCGATGCTCGCCCCAGGTAAAACCCATAGAAAGGCCAGTAACAGCAGGCCGGCCCTACTCACCCTGGTTTGGCTCATAAACTGATTTGACCTTTGATAGAAGTTCCACTTTTTCCTGTTTGAGCCAGGCGCGCATTCCCACGGCATCGGTGCGGCCCTGTTCTCCGGTAATGGTCACCGCCATATCGGTTTCTGCCAGTTCCCTGCCTCGATCCAGTATCAGGCGCTCCGTGCGCATGTTCAAGCTATTGTCGGCTTTTCGTATCTCGACCTTGCCGGACAATTCGATAACATCGTTGTTTTCCCGCACTTCTCCCCTCTCGGCCCGTGTGTGCCAGGGCGCACCCTCATCCAGGTGGCTGACGACCCGCGGCTCGCCAAGGAAGGTGACATCCTCCTCGCTGAAGTGCTCGACCCCGGTGGCCGTGGCCTCCTGCTCAAGACTGCCCTCGTCGTTAAAGTTCCAGAAGCGCGCGTTGGTCCAGTACCAGGCCGGCGCCGCTTCCTCGCGAGTCGATGGCTGATAGCCTGCAGCCTCGTCATCCTTGAATACCCAGAAGAAAAAAGCCACCGTCGCAAGCAGGGTCAACAGTGCGCTGAATACGTTGACCGGTAATCTTTTAATCATGGCGGGGATAGTAGGGCTCTACCACTGCTTTGAGTGCCCCCCTGGCGTGGAGGATCAGGTCGCAGGCCTCTCTTACCGCACCGTGTCCGCCGCTGCGCTGCGTGCAGTAGTGTGCATGCTCGATGACCAGGGGGTGACCGTTGGGTACCGCGATGGCCAGTCCGGCCGGGTTCATGGCCGAGAGATCGGGCAGGTCATCCCCCATATGGGCCAGCATCGACGACTCCAGGCCGAGCTTTTCCCGCAACTCTGCCAGGGCGCGCCCCTTTTCCTCGCAGTGCATATAAATGTGTTCGATGCCCAGGCTGCGCGCGCGATCCGCCACCATCGCCGATTTGCGACCGGTCACCAGCGCCACCTCGACCCCGGCCTGGCGCAGCAGCTTGATGCCCAGTCCGTCCAGGGTGTTGAAGGCTTTCATGGTCTCGCCCCGCTCGGTCATCAGCAGGACGCCGTCGGTCAGTACGCCGTCCACATCCAGGCTCAACAGGCGCACCCGTTTGGCCCTGGCCAATACCTCCGCCGTGACGTGGTCAAAATACGCCGCCATCAGGCCAGTCCCGCCTTGATCAGGTCATGGAGGTGTACAACCCCCGCGGGGCGTAGATCCGGGTCGACGACTACCAGGCTGGTGATGGAATTATCCTCCATGATGCGCATGGCTTCCGCGGCCAGCATTTCCGCTGTTACCGTTTTACCCCCGGTGGTCATGACCTCGCTGATGCGGGTGCTGTGTAAATTGCGCTGCTGGTCGAGGGTGCGGCGCAGATCGCCATCGGTATAGATTCCGGCGAGCTGCCCCCGGGCATCGACGACGGTGGTCATACCCAGGCCCTTGGCGGTAATTTCCAGCAATGCCTCGTGCAGCAACGTATCCGGGGCGACGGTGGGCAGGGCCGCGCCGGTGAGCATGACGTCGCCGACCTTCAATAGCAGTCGCTTGCCCAGCGCACCGCCGGGGTGTGAGAAGGCGAAATCCTCGGCGGTGAAACCGCGCTTTTCCAGTAGCGCAATGGCGAGCGCGTCCCCCATCACCAGGGCGGCGGTGGTAGAGGATGTGGGAGCCAGGTTGAGAGGGCAGGCCTCCTGTGCGACGCTGACATCCAGGTTGGCATCGGCGGCTTCCGCCAGCGGTGAAGTGATATTACCGGTGATGCTGATCAGGGGTATATTGATCCGCTTGATCAGCGGCAGGATGGTGACGATTTCCGTGGTATTGCCCGAGTTGGAGAGCGCG
Organism: Gammaproteobacteria bacterium; assembly: GCA_030618705.1. Lineage (GTDB taxonomy): Bacteria > Pseudomonadota > Gammaproteobacteria > Pseudomonadales > JAHEGP01 > JAHEGP01. Next base: position 8,859 of record JAUXCW010000015.1, read on the forward strand.
AGCACCACGTCCTTGCGGGTGATCATCCCCATATCGCCATGGCTGGCTTCAGCGGGGTGGACAAAAAACGCCGGGCTGCCGGTGGAAGCGAGGGTCGCCGCAATTTTGTTGGCGATATGGCCGGACTTGCCCATGCCGACCACCACAACACGGCCCTCGCAGGCGAGGATGATTTCGCAGGCGCGACAAAAGTGCTCGTCGATACGCCCGGCGAGGTCGGCAATGGCCTGTAGCTCCAGGTCGATGGTGCGCCGGCCGGAGTCCAGCAGCGAAATTTCTGACATAAAAAGCCCGCCGTCTGCAGCCGGCACCCGTTCTTGTGCAATCGCCCATGGTAAGCCAAGTCCCGGCCGCGGTGCAATTGTCCGCAGCGGTCGGTGGCGCCGTTGTTATTTTAGCTCGAAGTTTGTGATCGAGAAGGCAAAATCGAGGGTAATGCCAGATAGCCACTACGAGGGCCCCCGGCTATTGGTTATACTACCAGCGTCGATTCCCGGTATTGGCAAATCCAATTATTTAGATTGCAAGTGAGAGTGCATTTATGAAACCGCAAGGCCAACTCCTGGCATGTATAGCGTTTTGTATCGGTCTTTGCGCCTGGCCCACGGCCTGGGCCGACGGGGCAAGCCCCTCGCCCGATGATATCGTCAGGCAGATTACCGATGACCTGGTACTCGAGATTGAAAAGGCCCAGGATTATTACCAGGGCGACCCCGAGCGCTTTTATGGCGTGGTAGACGGCATCATTTCACCCTCGATCGATTATCGCAGCTTCACCCGCGCGGTGATGGGGCGTTACGGTACCAGTACCTACTATCGGCAGTTGCTGACGAAACAGGAAAAAGAGCGACTCAAGGGCCAGTTGCGGCGATTTACCGTGGTCGTCAAGGAGCGTATGGTGCGCACGCTGAGTAAGGGTTTGATGACGTTTTCCGGCGAGCGCATCGAGGTGCTGTCTCCGGACCCCGAGGCACAGCAGCGCATCAAGCAGGGTAAGAGCATCTCAGTGACCCAGTTGATCTACCGCGAGCTGGACCAGCCGCTGGAGGTGCAGTTCAAGCTGCGCCCCGATAAAAACGGCGAGTGGCGCATGATCAATGTGGTGCTGAACAATATCAATCTCGGTAAACAGTATCGCAATGAATTTTCCAGCAAACTGAAAGACTTCAACGGCGATATTGAGGAGGTGATCGATTACTGGAGCCATGCGGAGACTGACCCCGCGGAGGAGCTGGTCGACAACGCGGGGCATTGAGGCCGACACAAGTGGAATCCCGACATCGCTCGCCTTTTGTTCGATAATACAATAAAATCAGCGGCTTAACTTCTCTAAAGGCTGGATGTTCACGCGATGCAGGTCGAGCAGGTTCAAGCGCTATTGCAACAGGGATTGGGCGGTTGCGATATTACAGTCAGCGGTGACGGCAGTCATTTTGACCTCACGGTCGTCGGCGATGTTTTTGCGGGCTTGCGCCCGCTGGCGAAACAGCAAATGGTCTACGCCGTGCTCAACGAGCACATTGCCTCCGGTGCCATACACGCCGTCAATATGAAGCTGTACACCCCCGAAGAGTGGAGTTCGAAACAGCGCTAGGCGGCATTTCACCACACCCTGGATTTTTTACGGGATCGCTTCAATGGAAAAATTACTGATACACGGTGGCACGCGCCTGGATGGGGAAATCCGCATATCCGGGGCAAAAAATGCCGCCCTGCCTATCCTGGCGGCTGCGCTGCTGTCCGATGAGCCGGTGATCGTACACAATTTACCGCACCTCCACGACATCACCACCATGAACGAGTTACTGCGGTGCCTGGGCGTCGAACTGGTCATCACTGAAAAACTCAGTGTCGAGGTGCATGCCGGTAGCATATCCAGCTTTACCGCACCCTATGAATTGGTCAAAACCATGCGTGCGTCCATCCTGGTGCTCGGCCCCCTGTTGGCCAGGGGAGGCCGGGCGCGTGTCAGTTTTCCCGGCGGTTGCGCCATCGGCAGTCGTCCGGTGGATTTACACCTGCGGGGCCTGGAGGCGCTGGGTGCGCAAATCGAGATCGAGGGTGGTTTTATCAATGCCCGCAGCGATGGGCGACTGAAAGGCGCTCACTTTTTTATGGACACGGTCACCGTGGGCGGTACGGAGAATCTCATGATGGCCGCGGCGCTGGCCGAGGGTCAAACCGTGCTTGAAAACGCCGCCCGGGAACCGGAGATCGTCGACCTGGCGAATTGCCTCAACGCCATGGGGGCGGACGTGCGCGGTGCCGGTGCCGATACCCTGGTGATCAACGGCGTCGAGCGCCTCCACGGCTGTGAGTACACGGTGATGCCGGACCGGATCGAAACCGGCACCTACCTGGTGGCGGCAGCGGCTACCGGCGGCCGGATCAAAGTGAAGGACACCCAGCCCAATACCCTCGAGGCTGTGCTGCTGAAACTGGAGGAGGCCGGGGCAGACCTCACGGTCGGTGAAGACTGGATCGAGCTCGATATGCACGGCCGGCGCCCGGTGGCGGTGAATATCCGCACAGCGCCCTATCCCGGATTCCCGACGGACATGCAGGCACAGTTTACGGCGCTGAACGCCATTGCCAAGGGCACCGGCGCCGTTACCGAAACCGTGTTTGAGAATCGCCTGATTCAAATCCACGAGATGAACCGCATGGGCGCCAATATCACCCTCGAGGGGCACACCGCGATTGTTACCGGCACCGACCAGCTCAAAGGTGCCCCGGTGATGGCATCGGATCTGCGTGCCTCGGCCAGCCTGGTTATCGCGGGCCTGGTGGCCGAGGGCGAGACTACGATCGAGCGTATCTATCACATCGACCGCGGCTACGAGTGCATCGAGGAGAAGCTACTCCAGTTGGGCGCGGATATCCGTCGTGTGCCGGGATGAGCCAGGCCATGTCCAGAGACACCATCACTATCGCCCTGACCAAGGGGCGAATACTCAAGGAGACGCTGCCGCTGCTGGCGGCGGCCGGCATCGAGCCGGCCGAGGATATACAGACGAGCCGTAAACTATTGTTTGCCAGCAACCGTGATCAGGTCCGCCTGTTGGTTTTGCGTGGCTCCGACGTGCCGACCTATGTCCGCCATGGGGTTGCGGATATGGGCATTGCCGGCAAGGACATCCTGCTGGAGAACAACGGCGCGGGTCTCTATGAGCTGCTCGACCTGGGGATTGCCCGCTGTCGACTGATGACCGCCGGCCTGGTGGGCCAGGCGCAGCCGGTCGGCCGCATTGTGGTCGCCACCAAATTCGTCAATATTGCCAGGCGCTTTATGGCGGAGCGGGGACAGCAGGCGGATATCGTCAAATTATATGGTGCCATGGAGCTGGCGCCGTTGATGGGGCTGGCGGATCTTATCGTCGATATCGTCGATAGCGGTAATACGCTCAAGGCCAACGGGCTGGAGCCCCGTGAACTTATCGCCGGGATCAGCTCTCGACTGGTGGTCAATCGCGCCTCCCTGAAAATGAAACACCAGCCCGTGCAGGCGCTGGTGGAAAGCCTGGCGGCTGTGGTGGCCGCGCCGGCACCTTAGGCGAGACACGGTGATGACAGACGAGATACTGCGATGACCGATGTACTGGTTCCCACCCTCGCCAGCACTGACCCGGCATTTAAATCCCTCTTGCGTGCTCGCCTGGCACGGGACGCGCAGTCCGACATCGCGGTCGAAGCGACAGTCAGGGATATCCTTGCCTCTGTGCGAGAAGGGGGCGATGCACCCCTGCTCGACTATACCCGCCAGTTCGATAATTGGCAGCCGGCGTGCGCGGCGGCGCTGCGGGTGGCGCCGGAGGAACTACGTGCGGCGCGGCAGCGAATCGACGCCGACAGTCTCGCCGCGCTGGAAACGGCGGCAGCGCGCATTCGCAGTTACCACGAACACCAAAAGGCAGAATCCTGGCAGTACCGGGAGGCAGACGGCACCGTGCTGGGGCAGAAAATCAGCCCCCTGGACCGGGTCGGAATCTATGTTCCCGGCGGCAAGGCCGCCTATCCCTCATCGGTGTTGATGAACGCGGTGCCGGCCAGGGTGGCGGGTGTCGGTGAAATCATTATGACGGTCCCGACCCCGGCCGGTGTGCGCAATGATACGGTGCTGGCCGCCGCCGACATTGCCGGTGTCGACGTGGTGATTGCTGTGGGTGGCGCGCAGGCGGTGGCGGCGCTGGCCTATGGCACCGAATCCATACCCCGGGTGGACAAAATCGTCGGCCCCGGCAATATCTATGTCGCCACGGCCAAGCGCCTGGTGTTTGGCCAGGTCGGGCTGGATATGGTCGCCGGCCCCTCGGAGATCCTGGTGGTCTGCGATGGGCATACCGACCCGGACTGGATCGCCATGGACTTGTTTTCACAGGCGGAGCACGATGAGGATGCGCAGGCGATTCTACTGAGCCCCGATGCCGCCTTCCTGGAGGCGGTGAGCCGGAGTATCGAGTGCTTGTTGCCCGGGATGGAGCGTGCGGACATTATCCGCGAGTCCCTGCGCGGGCGCGGCCTGTTTATCCTCGTGGAGAATCTGCAGGAGGCGGTGGCAATCGTCAATGAGATTGCGCCGGAGCACCTGGAGTTGTCGGTTGCCGACCCGGAGGCCCTGTTGCCGGATATTCGCCACGCCGGGGCGATATTTATGGGACGTTACACGGCAGAGGCCGTGGGCGACTACTGTGCCGGGCCGAACCACGTGCTGCCGACCTCCGGCACGGCGCGCTTTTCCTCGCCGTTGGGGGTATACGATTTCCAGAAGCGCACTTCACTGATTAATTGCTCCCCCGCGGGTGCCCGAGTGCTCGGCGCAGTTGCCTCCCGGCTGGCACGGAGCGAGTCGCTTACCGCCCATGCCCGCTCGGCGGAGTATCGGCTGCAAGCTGACGGTAAGCCGGTGAAATGAGCAGGTTCTGGAGTGATTTTGTCGAAGGCCTGCAACCCTATGTGCCGGGGGAACAGCCCGCTGCCGACGAAGTGCTGGTCAAGCTCAATACCAACGAGAACCCCCTGGGCCCGTCCCCCCGGGTGCTGGCGGCGATACGAGAGCATACCAACGACGGCTTGCGGCTGTACCCGGATCCCGAGTCGCGGCGTCTGCGCCAGGGCATAGCCGATTACCACGGTTTGGCGGCGTCCAGTGTCTTTGTGGGCAATGGCTCGGACGAGGTGCTGGCCCACTGTTTCAATGCACTGTTGCGCCACGCCGCGCCGATCCTGACCCCCGAAATCAGCTACAGTTTTTACCCGGTGTATTGTGAGCTCTATGGCGTCGAGCGGATAGCGGTCCCCCTGGATGAGCAATTTCGCATTAGAGTCGCCGATTATCAGCAGCCTAATGGCGGTATCGTGCTGGCCAATCCCAATGCGCCCACCGGCCACTGCCTGGGTCTGGCGGAAATCGAACAGCTGCTGCAGCAGAGTCCGGACTCGGTGGTGGTTGTCGACGAGGCCTATATCGATTTTGGCGGTGAATCGGCGGCGGCGCTGGTAGGTCGCTATGCCAACCTGCTGGTAGTGCAAACGCTGTCCAAGTCTCGCTCACTGGCCGGCCTCCGGGTCGGCTATGCGCTGGGGCACCCCGAGCTGGTCGAGGGGCTGCAACGGGTGAAGAACAGTTTTAACTCCTACCCTCTGGACGCCCTGGCGCAGGCGGCGGCGCTGGCGGCGATCGAGGACAGGGACTGGTTTGATAAGTGCCGGGCACAGGTGATAAATAACCGCCAGGACATGGCTGCCGGGCTGTGTGCCATGGGCTTTCAGGTGCTGCCCTCGGCGGCCAACTTCCTGTTCGTGCGGCACCCCGAGCGCGATGGAGCGGAGTTACTGGCGCAACTGCGACAACGCGGGGTCATTGTGCGTCACTTTGCCCTGCCCGAAGCCATCTCGCAGTACCTGCGCATTTCGGTGGGCACCGTTGCCCAGCAGGCGGCCCTGTTCGCGGCGCTGGAGCAAATACTCTCGATCAACTAGTCGGTGTCGGCCGCGTGCCCACCGTGGCATGTATATTTACCTCCTCGCCCTGACGCAGCACCTCGATACTGGCGATTTCCCCCGGCATCATTTGCGACACTCTCATCAGGCCGGCCCGGCCATTGCTGACGGCGTCGTCGTTGATGCGGATGATGACATCCCCGGGCAGCAGGCCCGCCTTGTCCGCGGGTCCGCCGGGGTATGTGCTGGTAATGATGATGCCGCGCTCCAGGGGCAGGCCGAGATTTTTCGCTACCTGTGGGTTGAGCTCGGTGACCTCGATGCCAAGCCAGCCGCGGATGACCCGGCCGTGGCGGATAATGCTGTCCATGACCCCGCTGGCGATATCGGTGGGTATCGCCAGCCCGATCCCCTGGGAGCCTCCCGAGCGGCTGAAAATAGCGGCGTTGATCCCCAGCAGTTTTCCCTCCACGTTGATCAAGGCACCGCCGGAGTTGCCCGGATTGATGTCGGCGTCGGTCTGCAGGTAGTTCTCGTAGGTGTTCAGGTGGAGGCCGTAGCGACCGGTGGCGCTGATGATTCCCTGGGTGACGGTCTGGCCGAAGCCGAAGGGGTTGCCGATGGCCAGCACGATATCGCCGACGCGAATATCGGCGGATTCGCCGAATTCGATGGCCTCGATGTTGTCGAGTTCGATTTTCAGCACCGCGAGGTCGGTTTCGGGGTCCGTCCCGATCACGATGGCCAGGGCTTCACGGCGATCATAGAGTGACACCAGGATTTGATCGGCGCCTTCGATGACATGGTTGTTGGTCAGGATATAGCCGCGACGATCGACGATGACGCCGCTGCCCAGGCTTTGCTGCAGGCGCTGTTGGCGTGGGCTGTCGCCCTGGTTGAGGAAGTGCCTCAGCACCGGGTCGTTGAGCAGCGGATGGATTTTGCGCTGCACGATTGTGCTGGTATAGATATTGACCACCGACGGTGTGGCGCGCTGCACGGCATCTGCGTAAGATGTCGGCATATTGTCGCTGCCCGGGCGCGAGAAGCCATCGCCGAGGCCGAATTGTTGCGGGTAGCGCAGGAGAATTATGGTGGCGAGTAGTACGCCGCACAGAACAGGCCAGAAGAGAAATTTGAGGGTCTTGCCGTCGGGCATGGAAAATACCGTGGTTACTCCTGTCCTGTCTATTATTTCACAAGCCGGCATCAAACACCGGGAAAATATCTCGTCGGAGGTTTGCCCTTGGCCGTGTCACTGACTGAGCTGCTGGGCTGTCTCGATAAGTTGCTCGAGCCTTCACGCTATAGCGATTATTGCCCAAACGGTCTGCAGGTCGAGGGCCGGCCCGGGGTGGCCAGGCTGGTGAGCGGCGTCAGCGCCTGCCAGGCGCTGGTCGAGGCGGCGATCGACCATGGCGCGGATGCACTCCTGGTTCATCACGGTTACTTCTGGAAGGGGGAGGACCCCTGTTTACGGGGTATCAAACAGCGGCGCATCGCCCGATTGCTGGAGCACGGTATCAGCCTGCTGGCCTACCACCTGCCGCTGGATCAACACCCCGACCTGGGAAACAACGCCCGGCTCGGGGATCTGCTCGGGCTGCGTGCGAGTGGCAATCTCGGTGATGGGGACAGAGAGTGTATCGGCCTGGTGGGAGATCTGCAGCCAACGATGAGTGGTCTTGAGTTCAGTGAGCGCCTGGCGCAGGTGCTGGGGCGACGGCCCTTGCATATTCCGGCGCAGAGGCCGCTGGCCAGGCTGGCCTGGTGTACCGGGGCGGGGCAGGGGTTTATCGAGTGCGCGGCCGCCCGCGGAGTCGATGGCTACCTGACCGGGGAGGTCTCAGAGCAGACCGTGCATCTCGCCCGTGAGTACGGCATTCACTTCTTTGCTGCGGGGCACCACGCTACCGAGCGCTACGGCGTGCAGGCCGTGGGGGACTACCTGGCGCGGACCCTGCCGTTGGAGCATCGGTTTATCGATATCGACAACCCGGCCTGAAGCGCTTGCCGGGTCAGGGTTTACTCTCTGCGGCCTGGCCCTCTGCGCTGTAGAACTCCTCTAGCGGATTTTCCTCATCGGGGACCCTGGGTTGCTCCCGATCCAGCCCGAAGCTCTCGTCCAGCATGCCTTTTTCATGGGGGGATTTTTTTGGCGCGTAATCGAGTGGCGGCAAAAATTTGTCATCGGTCACCGGCTCCGAGATCGCGTCTATTTGCTCGCGGCTGGGGATGGTTTTCATCAGCGGTGTCGCGCCGCGGGTGTGTAGCAGGGTTGCAGCGCCCTCGGCCAGGTGGTTGTGAACCTCGCGATAACTCTCGGTTAGGTCGTCGACCAGTTTGGCGGTTTTGACGTAGTGCTCGGATACTTCCTGTTGATAGTTTTTCAGGTCGGCATTGGCGTCTTGCAATTGTTTTTCCAGGTTGCGGCGCCGGCGATCTCCTGAATTGAACATCCTCGTAACTACGACACCGACACCGGCGCCGATCAACAGGGCCGTTACACCAATTACTACCAACTCGGGAAAGGTATACACGCAGGGATCCTCACTTGGCGACTGCAAAATGCAATTAAACCATGGATGGCGTTGTAGCAGAAGTCGATTGGAGCCCTGTGGCCGGATTGCCAAAATTATCGCTGATGGGTAAAGTGAGCGCCATTTCCTGCCCCCTGGGGTTCAGGCGACGTGGATAAGCGGATATGACACCGGAGCAGCGGTATCAGCGAGACCTCAAAAAGGCGGACTTTGTAGCCGACCCGGCTCAGGAGTGCGCGATTGATCACCTGGAACGGCTCTATCGTCGGTTGGTGGACACCCATGGCAGAAATACCCCGGGTCTTGCCCGGCGAATCCTGGGGCGAGGCCGTCCGCTGCCGTTGTGGCAGCCCGTGCGCGGTTTGTATTTTTGGGGTGGCGTGGGGCGAGGCAAGACCTACCTCATGGATACCTTCTACGAGGTGCTGCCTTTCAGCGAGAAAAAGCGCACCCATTTCCACCGTTTTATGCGCCAGGTACACCATCGGCTCAGGGATCTGGAGGGAGAAAAAAACCCCCTGGATGCCATCGCCGAGGATTTTGCCCGCAATACCCGGGTGCTGTGTTTCGATGAGTTTTTTGTCTCGGATATTACCGATGCGATGATTCTTGCGGGCTTGATGGAGGCAATGCTTGTCCGCGGCGTGGTGCTGGTGGCGACCTCCAATATCATTCCCGACGGTCTCTATCGCAACGGATTACAGCGCTCACGCTTTTTGCCGGCGATCGACCTCATCAAGCGGCATACCGAAGTGGTCAATGTCGATGGCGGGGTAGACTATCGACTGCGGACGCTGGAGCGGGCGGAGTTATACCATGCGCCGCTGGGACGAGAGGCGGAAAAAAGCCTGATGCGCAGTTTCGTCGCCCTGGCTCCCGAGTCGGGCCGGGCCGACCAACTGCTTGAAATCGAGGGCCGGGAGATTCCGGTGCGCTGGCTTGCCGACGATGTGGTCTGGTTCGAGTTTAAGGCGCTTTGCGACGGCCCGCGCAGCCAGAACGACTATATCGAGCTGGCCCGGGAGTTCCATGCGGTGCTGATAAGCAATGTGCCGGGTTTTCAACAGCAGGATGACAGTGCGAGGCGATTTATCAATCTGGTGGATGAATTCTACGATCGTAACGTCAAGCTGGTACTCTCAGCGGAGGTGCCGCTGGAGAGCCTCTACCTGGGGGGGCGGCTGGGGTTTGAGTTTGAGCGGACGCGAAGCCGCCTGCTGGAAATGCAATCCCATGACTATCTGGCGCGGGAGCATCGGCCATAACCGGCCACAGTTGTTGGCCGGTTTTCTCTTCAGTGCTTGATAAGACCGGCTGGGTTGTGTAGTATTCGCGCTCTTTTTTCAAGATGACACTGGCTGCGGAATACAGATGAAAACATACAGTGCAAAGCCTGGGAATGTGCCCCAGGAATGGTTTGTAGTAGACGCCGATGGCGCGACTCTGGGGCGTCTCGCCGCCGAGATTGCCCATCGACTACGAGGCAAACATAAGCCCGAATATACCCCCCACGTCGACACCGGGGACTACATCGTGGTATTAAATGCCGATAAAATCCGGGTAACCGGCGACAAGGGCAAGAAAAAGATTTATTACAGCCATTCCGGGTATCCCGGTGGGCTGAAGAGCATCAGCTTCGACCAGCTGCGCGAAAAAGCACCTGAACGCGTGATCGAAACAGCGGTTAAAGGCATGTTGCCTAAAAACCCCCTGGGTCGTGCTATGTTTCGCAAGCTGAAAGTGTACGCCGGGGCCGAGCATCCCCATGCGGCACAAGATCCCCAAGTTTGGACCTTTAACGGATAACAAGCCTATGTCAGTGACACAGTATTACGGTACCGGTCGACGCAAGACATCGACAGCCAGGGTGTTTTTACGGCCGGGAAGCGGTGGCATCTCCATCAATAATCGCAGCCTGGAGAATTTTTTCGGCCGCGAGGTGGCGCGGATGATCGTTCGGCAGCCGCTGGAATTGGTGGATATGGGCAATAAATTCGACATCGTGGTCACTGTGCGTGGCGGCGGTGGTTTCGGCCAGGCCGGTGCAATCCGTCACGGGATCACGCGTGCCCTGATCGATTATGACGAAACCCTGCGCCCGCCCTTGCGCCAGGCGGGTTATGTTACCCGGGATTCCCGTGAGGTCGAGCGAAAGAAAGTCGGTTTGCGCAAGGCGCGTAAACGTCCCCAGTTCTCCAAGCGATAACGCTGTGGGAGCTTCGACGGCACAACAGTAGGGAAAGGCGCCCGAATGGTTGTTCATTCAGGGCGCCTTTTTTTATCTGGGATACGTGTTTCCCGTGCCGGCGGCCCATGTAAAGCGGTTGTAAGCCTGGAGCAATTTCTTTACCATTCGGCGCACCCTGGTTGGCGCGAGTGTGTTTTGCCGGGTGCCGTTCGAGTTGTGTTTATAAAACATCGATGAAAACCAGTTTTAGTGGGAGAATTCCGTCATGAGTAATGACGACGTTAACACCGGGCGGCGGCGCTTCTTGACGGCGGCGACCTCGGTAGTCGGCGCCGCCGGTGTGGTGGGCGTGGCGGTACCCTTTGTCAAATCCTGGAATCCCAGCGCGAAGGCCAAGGCCGCCGGAGCGCCGGTCAAGGTCGATATCAGTAAGATCAAGCCGGGAGAGATGATTATTCCCGAGTGGCGTGGCAAGCCGGTCTACATCGTACATCGCAGCGCGGAAGAACTGGACGCCCTGGGGCAGCAAACCGATCGCCTGGCCGACCCGGAATCCCAGCGCGCTGACCAGCCGGATTATATCGAAGGTGCCGCGCGGGCCATCAAGCCGGAATACGGTATTTATGTCGGTCTCTGTACTCACCTGGGTTGCGCGCCCAAGTTCAGGCCGGAACTTGGCGCCGCCGATCTCGGTGCAGACTGGTTGGGCGGTTTCTTCTGTCCCTGCCACGGTTCCCGTTTCGACCTCGCCGGGCGCGTATACAAGGGAGTGCCCGCTCCCACCAATTTGGTTGTTCCCCCTTATCGCTACGAGAGCGACAAGGTGGTCGTTATCGGCGAAGACCAGGGGGTCGCGTAATGAATGCACTCATAGGTTTGCGCGACTGGGTAGACGATCGTTTGCCGATAGTGCGTGCATGGAACACCCACATGGGCGAGTACTGGACGCCCAAGAATTTTAATTTCTGGTATTTCTTCGGTGTATTGTCCCTGTTGGTGCTGGTTATCCAGTTATTGACCGGTGTCTGGCTCACCATGCTCTATGTACCCACCGCTGAAGAGGCCTTCGCCTCGGTCGAGTACATCATGCGCGATGTGGAATACGGCTGGCTGCTGCGCTATATGCATTCAACCGGCGCTTCCGCCTTTTTCGCCGTGGTCTACCTGCATATGTTTCGCGGCGTACTGTATGGATCATACAAAAAGCCCCGCGAGCTGGTGTGGGTATTTGGTATGCTGATCTACCTGGCCCTGATGGCCGAGGGCTTCCTGGGTTACGTATTGCCCTGGGGGCAAATGTCCTATTGGGGTGCCCAGGTCATTGTTTCCCTGTTTGGTGCCATCCCGGTCGTCGGTGAGGACATCGTGCAGTGGATTCGAGGCGATTACCTCATCTCCGGCGTTACCCTCAACCGCTTTTTCGCGCTTCACGTGGTAGCGGTGCCCATCATCCTGTTGGCGCTGGTTCTGCTGCATATCCTGGCGCTGCACCATGTCGGCTCGCTCAACCCCGATGGCGTGGAAATCAAGAAGCACAAGGACGAGAGCGGCAAGCCCCTCGACGGCATTGCCTTCCATCCTTACTACACCGTGCACGATATCGTCGGTGTTATCGTGTTCCTGTTTGTGTTCTGTTTCATTATCTTTTTCCTGCCGGAAATGGGTGGCTACTTCCTGGAACACGCCAACTTTGAACAGGCCAACTCTCTCAAGACCCCCGAGCACATTGCGCCAACCTGGTATTACACGCCTTTCTACGCCATGTTGCGGGCCGTGACCTATCCCCTGTTCGGTGTCGATGCCAAATTCTGGGGCTTCGTCGTCATGGCGGGTGCGATTGCCATCATGTTCGTACTGCCCTGGCTGGATCGAAGCGCGGTAAAGTCCTGGCGCTACAAGGGCTGGATGAGCAAGGTCGCGATCTACAGCCTGGCGGTTTCCTTTCTGGTGCTCGGATACCTGGGATCGATATCGACGACGCCGGGTAGAACCTCGGTTGCCCAGGTGTTTACCGTCGTCTATTTTGCCTTCTTTATCCTCATGCCCTGGTATAGCAGCGCGGAGAAGACCAAACCGGTTCCAGAAAGGGTGACAATGAAATGAGACAGATAGCACTGACCTTTCTGCTTGTGCTTACCTCATTCGGTGTACAGGCGTCCGGTGGTAAATCCTGTGGCCAGATAGACTGCTACGAATTTGAAGCCGATTTGCAGGATGCGGCCTCGATGCAGCGGGGTGCCGCGACCTTCGTAAACTACTGTATGGGCTGCCACGAGGCCGGCTATTCACGCTACGAGCGGGTTGCCACGGATCTGGGTATTCCGCCGGAAATGGTCGAGGCCAACTTGATTTTCGATGACACCAGAATTGGTGACCTGATGGTCAACGCCATGCCGGAGTCGGACTCCAAACGCTGGTTTGGTGTCGCCCCGCCGGATCTCACCCTGGTGGCGCGAGCCCGGGGTGCGGACTGGCTGTACACGTATTTGCTGACGTTCTATGAGGATCCGGATCGCCCCTGGGGAGTCAACAATTTGACCTTCAAGGATGTTGCCATGCCCAATGTGATGTTCGAGTTGCAGGGCGGGCAAAAATGCCTGCCGGGCGGGGATGGCGATCATGGCGCTTGTGGCCATATTGAGCATATTGCCGATACCGGCAGGCAGTCGCCCGAGGAATTTGAGCAAACAGTGCGGGACCTGAGCAATTTTATGACATACATGGCGGAGCCCGCCGCGCTGGAGCGAAAGCGACTCGGTGTCTATGTCATGTTTTTTCTTGCCTTGTTCATGGTGTTCGCCTGGTTGTTGAACCGGGAGTACTGGAAGGACGTACACTGAGTTTTTTTGTTTCCACAGGACGGGCTATTGATTTACATGGGTCCCGCTGCGCTGGAATACGCGCTCGCCGAAAACCTGGGTTTCCGGACGGGTACTACTTAATTACCAATTGAGGTGTAACAAATGGGAGTGTTGGTCAAGCGATCTTCAATGACCTTTTTCTCCGATGGCGCGGACCACTACAGTCACCGGGTACGCATCGTGCTGGCTGAAAAAGGCGTAACCGTCGATATTATTGATGTGGATGCCAGTGACAAGCCAGGGGAACTGGCTGACTTGAACCCCTATAACAGTTTGCCCACGCTGCTGGATCGGGATCTGGTGCTCTACGAGTCCAAGATCATGATGGAGTATCTGGACGAGCGTTTCCCGCACCCTCCATTGCTGCCGGTATATCCGGTTGCCCGGGGACAGTGTCGCCTGTGGATCCATCGCATTGAAAAAGACTGGTGCGTGTTGGTGGACAAAATCGAGAGCGGGCGCCTGGGGGAGAAAGCACTGGAAACGGCCCGCAAGGACCTGCGCGATAGCCTGATGGGCGTGGCGCCGATCTTTGGTGACAAGCCTTTCTTTATGAGCGAGGAGTTCACCCTGGTGGATTGTTGCCTGGGGCCCATATTGTGGCGCCTGCCCAAGCTGGGTATCCAGCTTCCGCAGACCAAACAGACCAAGCCGCTATACGACTACATGAGCCGCATTTTCCAGATGGAGTCGTTTCGCGCCAGCCTGTCTGAACCGGAAATCGAAATGCGGCCCATCCGGGCGGCATAGGGCAAAAGCCCATGGGATTCTCCTAGTGACCATGACATCCAGTCGTCCCTACCTGGTTCGGGCGATGTATGAGTGGATAGTCGACAATCACTGCACCCCCTATGCATTGGTGGATGCCCACGCGCCCGGCGTACAGGTGCCGCAACAGTATGTCGAGAACGGCCAGATCGTCCTCAATATCGCGCCGGGAGCGGTTGCCGGCATGGAGCTGGGTAACGAATTGATGCGCTTCAACGCCCGCTTTGGCGGTGTTCCCACGGATGTGCTGGTGCCTATTGCGGCGATTCGAGGCTTGTATGCCAGGGAGAATGGTCGCGGCATGGTGTTTGACGAGGATGACCCCACCCCGCCCCAGGATCCCAACGAACCGCAGGACAACAAGGGCGACAACAGGGGCGAGAAAAAGCCGTCACTGCGGGTGGTCAAGTAGTGTCCCCGCAGAATGTCAACTAGCTTGCGATATTGATGGAGGGGCCGGGGCTTCCAGAGCAGGACCGTGCGCCGGTTGGACCCGGCGCCCGAGCCTACATGGATGTATTCACGGCGAGTCCTGGGCTGGGAGCCCCGGTTCCTTGCCCAACTGTAATAATATAATTGCATTGTCTTGTCAGACTTGCTCTTAAGACCCCGCC